>JAQXNQ010000364.1 GCA_029098085.1 Oscillospiraceae bacterium | reverse complement strand
GGGTGACGTCTTCCATCCAGGACTCCTTGTCCACACTCAGCAGATCCTTGATGGTGTCCACGGTGATGTCCTTCAGGCCTTCGATGTTGATGTCCTCGGGCTTGGGCTCGTAGCCGATGGGGGTCTCCACAGCGTCAGCCTTGCCGTCGCAGCGGGCCCGGATCCACATCCGCACGCGCATGTTGTCGCCGAAGCCGGGCCAGATGAAGTGGCCGTCTTCGTCGGTACGGAACCAGTTGACATGGAAGATCTTGGGAGCCTTGTCGCCCAGCTTCTCGCCCATGTCCAGCCAGTGCTGCCAGTAGTCGCCCATGTTGTAGCCGCAGAAGGGCAGCATGGCCATGGGGTCGCGGCGGACAACGCCGACGGCGCCGGCAGCGGCAGCGGTGGTCTCGGAAGCCATGATGGAGCCGACGAAGGTGCCGTGCTTCCAGTCAAAGGACTGATAGACCAGGGGAGCGGTCTTGGCGCGGCGGCCGCCGAAGACGATGGCAGAGATCGGCACGCCCTGGGGATTGTTGAACTCGGGGCTGATGCAGGGGCAGTTCTTGGCGGGAGCGGTGAAGCGGGAGTTGGGGTGAGCCAGCTTGTTGCCTTCGCTGGTGTATTCCACGCCGTTGACCTTGGCGCCCTTCCACTCGATGGCGTCCACGGGAGGATTCTTGTCCAGACCTTCCCACCACACGGTGTGGTCAGCGTTGTTGATGGCCACGTTGGTGAAGATGGTGCCCTTCATGGCGGTGTGCAGCGCGTTGGGGTTGGACTTCTCATTGGTGCCGGGAGCCACGCCGAAGAAGCCGTTCTCGGGGTTGATGGCGTACAGACGGCCGTCAGGACCGGGCTTCAGCCAGGCGATGTCGTCGCCGACGGTCCAGACCTTGTAGCCCTGCTCCTTGTAGATGGCGGGAGGAATCAGCATGGCCAGGTTGGTCTTGCCGCAGGCAGAGGGGAACGCGGCGCAGATATATTTGGTCTCGCCCTGGGGATTCTCGATGCCCAGGATCAGCATGTGCTCAGCCATCCAGCCCTCGTTGCGGCCCTGATAGGAGGCGATGCGCAGGGCGAAGCACTTCTTGCCCAGCAGCACGTTGCCGCCGTAAGCGGAGTTGATGGAGCAGATGGAGTTCTCCTGAGGGAAGTGCACAATGTAGCGCTTCTCGGGATCCACGTCAGCCTTGGAATGCAGGCCGCGGACGAAGTCGTTGGAGGTTTCGCCCAGGTTCTCGAAGGCCTGCTTGCCCATACGGGTCATGATGTCCATGTTCAGGACAACGTAGATGGAGTCGGTGACCTCAACGCCGACCTTGGCCAGAGGAGAACCGATGGGACCCATGGAGTAGGGGATCACATACATGGTGCGGCCCTTCATGACGCCGTCGTACATGGCGTCCAGCATGGCGTGCATCTCGGCGGGATCCTTCCAGTTGTTGGTGGGGCCGGCCTCTTCCTTGGTGGGGGCGCAGATAAAGGTTCTGTCCTCAACACGGGCAACGTCGTTGGGGGCGGTTCTGTGATACAGGCAGCCGGGCAGCTTCTCCTGATTCAGCTCGATCATTTCGCCGGAGGCAATGGCTTCGTCCCGGAGAGCCTTCAGCTGCTCCTCGCTGCCGTCGATCCAGACGACCTTGTCGGGCTTGCAGAGTGCTACCATCTCGTCTACCCAGGCGAGAACATTTTTGTTGTTGGTCAGCATGTGATAAAAATCCCCTTTCAATGGCATTTTTGGAAATCTGAACAGTCTGAAGGATGTATATTCAAATTTTCCTCATCTACTAGTATAACGGCCGCTTGTCAAAAAATCAATGGCTAAACTGTTAATTATCTGACAAGCATTTAAGGTGCTTCTGTGTAATACGGCAAAAACTGCATTTTCTTGCGCCTTTTTCATGCAAAGATTTGCCTTATCCGGTCAATTTTCGCCAGTTTTTCTCGGATTTATGCAAGTGTGGATGAAATCATTTTCAAATTCCCAGCTGCCGCGCCAGCCCGTCCAGGTCCTCCGCAAACAGGTGCGCAGAGGCCTTCAGCTCCTCCCTCCCACCGGAGTGAGGATCGTAAAGGCCCGCCGTCACCATGCCCGCCGCCCGGGCGCCCCGAACCGCCGCCGCCACGTCGTCCGCCGCCAGACAGCGCCGCGGCTCGGCGCCCAGCTGCGCCGCCGTCCGGAGCCAGATTTCCGGCAGGTGCTTGCCGCTGCCCACCTGATCCGCCGTGACCATCACCTGCAGGTAATCCGCCGCGCCGCAGCGCTTCAGGCAGGGAATGGCCAGCTCGGGGGACAGGGCGCTGGCCGCGCCCATGGGAATCCCCCGGCGGCGCAGCGCCTCCAGCAGCCGGAGCGCCCCCGGCTTCAGCTGCACATGGTGGTGGTACATCTCCCGGGCCATCTGGCTCCACTCGTCCATCAGCTGCTCCGGCGTGTCGGGCAGGGAAAAGCGGGCTTTGGTGTACTCCGCCGTGGCCCGGAAGCCCAGCGGGGTGATGGCCTCCATATAATCCGGCGGCACCGCCAGCCCCCGCCTGCCGAGAAAGTCTATGTCGATCTGTGCCCAGACGCCCATGGAGTCCAGAAGGGTGCCGTCCAGATCGAAAATCACCGCCGAAACGGGGCCGAAGGGCGTCTGCAGCTGCTGTGTCATAGGGGTTCCTCCTGTAAAGTGCAAATTTGGGCGGAAGACTCTGCAGACGGGGCGTCCGTCTGCTCCTTCCTTTTCAGCACACCGGGCGGACAGCCCAGCACCCGCTTGAAGGCATCGCTGCAGGCGCGTATGCTGGAAAAACCCGACCGGGCCGCCGCCTCGGTGACCGGGCAGCCCTCCTTCCGCAGCAGCTCCGCCGCATAGGCCACCCGGCACTGGGTCAGATAGCGGATAAAAGGCATCTGCAGCGCCCGGGCCGCGTACCGGGACAGATAGCAGTAGTCATAGCCCAGGGTCTTCGCCACCGTCCGCAGGGAAAACTCCGGGTCGGTGAACCCGGCGCTCACCTGCACCAGAAGCCGGTCCAGCAGCCGCCCGTCTCCCGCATAGGGGTCGGGGATCAGCTGCGTCTGGGACAGAAAGGCGGCGCTGAGCAGCTCCAGAACGCCCGATACGGTCAGCTGCTCCTGCAGGGACAGGGGACGCTCCGCCATTCCCCGCAGCAGCGTCAGCTCCCGCTCCCCCAGCGGCACCGGCGCCTGATCCGGCCGGAACACCGGCGTCACCGGACGCCTGCCCGCCGCCGCAGCCGTCAGCGGCTGCACCCAGTCGGGGGAAAAGATGACCGTTACCATCCGGAAGCGCCCGCCGCCAAAGCCATGGGGCCGGTCGGAAAGGAAAAAGGCCGCTTCCCCCGCCCGGAGCCGCAGCTCCCGGCCGTCTGCCAGCAGCAGAAGCTCCCCCTCGGTCACCAGCACACATTCAAAGCTGCGGTGCAGATGCAGCGGAAAGACAAAATCCCGCTGCACAGCGTACTCCAGATAATGATCCGCCCCGAACCGCTCCGGCTCATACAGCAGCATGGTCATCCCTCCTGTGGACTGCCTTATTATCTGGTATTATACAATGAAACCCCTCCGAATGCAAGGCGGCAGACCCGCCCGAAAATTTCCCGAAAAACTTTTCAAAAAAGGCTTGACATTTCCCAAGCTCCATGGTATTATATAAAAGCTGTCTGACAGGCCAGCCTGAAAGACAAAATTGAATATGGACGAGTTCCCGAGTGGCCAAAGGGGGCAGACTGTAAATCTGTTGCTTTTCAGCTTCGATGGTCCGAATCCATCCTCGTCCACCAAAAAAGGTCTCCAGCCGCAGCGGCTGGAGATTTTTTTTGGCGGCGAGGATGCCTGCGCAGCTTCTGCTGCGCAGGGACCTGTCCCGCTTCTGCGGGACAGGTCGATTCGGGGGGAGCGTTAAGAAAACGCCCCGGTGGGGCGTTTTTAGCGACCGGACTTCCATAAATCTGAATCCATTCGACTTGACCCGCCCAAGCGAGGTATCCCGCGTCCCCGACGGCGCGCTGTCAAGCGCAA
>JAQXNQ010000363.1 GCA_029098085.1 Oscillospiraceae bacterium | reverse complement strand
AACGCCTATTCGGTTCTCTCCAACCTGGGCTTTATTCTGCCCGAGCTGGAGGCGGCGACAGTGGAGGTCAAACGCCCGCCCTTTGCCGGCGCGGACGGGTACCGGGTTATCACCGATTCGGACGCCCATGCGCTGGAGACGCTGGCGGAGCATGACGCCGGTGTGCTGGAGGTGGCGGAGGCGACCGTCGCCGCTGTTCTGGATGCGCTGCGCTGAAGCGGCGCGGATTTTCGCGGTCGGAATGACCGCGTCAGGCTGTCGATAAAGGCAACGCCCATCAACAGATTGCACAAATAAAGTTCCATCGCTTTCGCTCACGCGAAAGCGGAGAGAAGTCCTTATGGCCTTCTCTCGGGCTGGTATCACCTATCGACCCTTGCCAAGGATTATGGGTCAAGGGGCTTGCTCCTTGCAGGTCCAGGGCAGCGCCCTGGTCGCCCTCCGCAGAGGGCGAAATCTCTTATATGCTCATAAAAAGTCAGGAAGGTATGGAAACCCTACTAAGGGGTGTCCATATGGATGGGGCCGGCTCGATGCCGGTTCCATCCATTCGTTTCTATGCTGCCCTTTCGTTTGTGCAACTTTTTTGGCAAACCACTTTTTCAACAGCCTGACTCCCCACTCCAGAAACATCTCGGAGCGGGGAGTTGTCATTTTCTGTTCTGTTTTCAGCTTTCCCGGATACGGATCAGCAAAACGGAATTCCGCATCAGAATCTCGGTCAGCTCCTGCTCGCCGCCCTCCAGAGCGACGGTTTTCGTCGGAAGCAGATCCTCGAACTCACTGATCCTGAAGATCTCGGCGGTACCCTTCCCCAGTCCCGCAAGACGGATGGGACAGGTCTCGCCCGGCGCCGCGAAATTGGACACCAGCAGCGCCGCTTCCCCTTCTCCGCGGGCAGCCAGGGCATACACGCCCGGCGTCTGACTGACAGCTTTCGTCCGCTCTCCCAGCCGGTACAGGGCGTCGAACGCCTGAAAAACACGGTAGGTTTTGGTTTCGATGCCGTACCGGTCAAAGATGCCGCAGAAGCTGGAGCTGGGCTGTCCGTCGTAGTAGGCGGCCGCCGCCAGCCCGCTCTGCTGCATGACGGTCATGCAGGCGGCCGTGAAGGAGGCGCCGAAGTGATTTTTCTGGCGCTCGTAGGTGTCCCGGCGGAAATATTTGTCCCGGCGGGCCGGCACCCACATGGTGCCCCGCATATAGTTCCACTCGTCACAGATGCTTTCGGCGCTGCCAAGGCCGTATTCCTCCATCAGGCGGCGGGCTTCAGCCGCCGTTTCCCGCAGGCTCTCCGGTTCATCCCCGTACCAGTGCCAGGAGAAAAAGTCCAGCGGCGCACCCGTATCCCGCACGCTGCGCAGAAAGCCGCTGACGAAATCCCGGTTCCAGACCGAGCAGGCCGCGCAGCCGCCTACCTTCAGGTGCGGGAAACGGGCCTTGATGCGGGAAGCGGCAGTGCGGTACAGCTCCTGATACTGCTCCGGCGTGCCCAGCCACATGTTTTCGGTCAGATCCGGCTCATTCCAGATTTCCCAGTAGGGCATGTCGTACCGGAAGCCGTCCGCCCAGCCTTCTGTATAGTGCCGGATGATGCCGATGCAGATCGCCGCCCACTTTTCCGGGCTTTCCGGCGGGAAGATGTGCTTTTTGATCCGGTCGTGCTCGATGCTGGTGCCCAGGCGGTACAGGGGCCGGGCGCCGCAGGCGATGATGCCGGAGATGATGTCGTCCGTCAGCGCGAAGTCGTAGCTGGCAGGATCCTCCGGGTCGGCGGAGAAGTCCGGAAAGACCTGGGGAATGTCCACCAGATTGGGACGGGGATAGCAGGTATCATGCAGCCGCACCAGCGGAATTCCCGCCGCCCGGTATTCGGCGCTGGTGTCCATATAGCCGTGATTGGACAGCGGCCCGTTGTTCACACCGTGAAGCGGGGCAATGATTCCTTCGCTGCGGGAAAAATCGACGAGAATCGGTTCCATATATGTACCTCCGGATAAAACGTTTTGTGTCAGGGCTTCTTTCGTCAGTATAGACTGAAATGATCCCCATGTCAATAAAAACAGGTAAAAATGTCCCTGCCCGCAGCGCTGCAAGGCGTTTGTGCACCGGATGTCCCGAATCCTTTCCATGGATAAAATACATTCGCTTTCGACAGGCTCTGCGCACCATCGGGGAGATCACGGATATTTCTTGACGCTTCCGTGGATTTCCATTATACTGGATGCAGATGCCTGGGCTGCAGACAGCATGCAGCCGACAGTGAACGGAGGAAACCGCATGACAACCGATCCTATGCCCCGGGAGGCAGCCATCCGCCTGGAGCTCAGCCTGACTTCCACCATCAACTTTGCCCTTCAGCAGAATAAGCTACCCATTCTGCAGAAGCTGGTGATCCGCAACGATACCGAGGAGGACCTGCGGGAACTGACCCTGCGCTTTTTCAGCGAACCCGAGCTGCTGCTGCCCCTGACCTGTCAGGTGGAGCTGATTCCCGCCGGCAGCGCCTTCTCCGTGGAGGGAGTCCGTCTTTCCGCCAAAGGAGATGTGCTGGCGGAACTGACCGAACGCATCACCGGTCTGCTGCATCTGCAGCTGCTGCAGGGCGGGACCGTCCTGGCCCAATGCTCGAAGGAGATCACCGCTCTGGCCTTTGACGAGTGGCACGGAAGCGCTTTTTATCCCGAGCTGCTGACCGCTTTTGTGACTCCCAACCACCCGGTCATTGCACAAATCGCCGCTCAGGTCGCCGAGCTGCTGGGCAAATGGACCAACGATCCTTCCCTGAATGCTTATCAAACTCAGAATCCCAACCGGGTCCGGCAGCAGATGGCCGCCGTCTACGGCGTCCTGCAGTCCCGGGAGATTGTCTACGCCCTGCCGCCCGCCAGCTTTGAGAGCATCGGGCAGCGGGTGCGGCTCTGCGATGCGGTGCTGGAGCAGAAGCTGGGCACCTGTCTGGATCTGACCCTGCTGTACGCCTCCTGTCTGGAGGCCATCGGCCTGCATCCTCTGCTTCTGCTGCAGGAGGGGCATATTTTCGCCGGCGCCTGGCTGGAAAACCGGACCTTTGCCGAAGCGGTACAGGATGATCCGTCGGTGATCACCAAGCGGCTGACGGACGGTATCGGCGAGATCGCAGCGGTGGAATGCACCGCCCTGACTGCCGGAAAAGGCATGGGCTTTGACGAGGCCTGTGCGGCAGCTGCCCGGAATCTGACTGGCGCCGATTCGCTGCAGTATATCATTGACGTGAGCCGCGCCCGACTCAGCGGCATCCGTCCCCTGCCCCAGCGGATCCGGGAAAACGGCGGCTGGCGGATTCAGAACACCGAACTGCATGAAAACGAAAAGGAAATCGCTGCGCCCGCCGATATGGTCAGGCCCGTTCCGGTAAAGGAAGGAGGGGTCCGCCCTGCCGACAGGCTGGCTCAGTGGGAGCGGCGGCTGCTGGATCTGGGACTGCGCAACACTCTGATCAATCTGCGCTTCGGCAAAAGCGTCATCCCCATCCTGACCCCATCTCTGGATCAGCTGGAGGACGCCCTGTCCAGCGGCAGCGAGTACGGCATCAGCTGCCGTCCCGCCGAATGGACGCCTCCAGGCGACGGGATGGATATTGAGTCGGTGGTCAGCACCGGCGGCTGCGCCGATCTGATTCAGTCGGAGTTCCGGAACAACCGGCTGCGCAGTGTTCTGGGCGAGGCCGATCTGAACCGGGCTGTGGTCAATCTCTACCGCTCGGCCAAAACCTCTCTGGAGGAAAACGGCGCCAATACCCTGTACCTTTCCCTGGGACTGCTCCGCTGGTACGAAACCAAAGCCAGCCAGAAACCCCGGTACGCCCCCATTGTGCTGCTGCCGGTGGAGATCGTGCGCAAATCGGCCAATAAGGGGTATGTGATCCGCCTGCGGGATGAGGAGCCCCAGATGAATATCACCCTGCTGGAAATGCTGAAGCAGAACTTCGGCATTTCGGTAAGCGGTCTGGATCCCCTGCCTCAGGATGAACACGGCGTGGACACCCGTGCGGTCTTCACCGTTCTCTGCCGGGCAGTCATGGACCAGAGCCGCTGGGATGTCATCGAGACGGCTGTGCTGGGCATTTTCTCCTTCTCTCAGTTTGTCATGTGGAACGATATCCGGAGCCGCCCGGAGGAGCTGCGGAAAAACGCCATTGTCCGCAGCCTCATGGACGGAAGGCTCTGCTGGGAACCGGAGCCCATGGAGATCGGCGACCAGGTGGATGAGGACGGGGTCCTGCTGCCCATTCCCGCCGACGCTTCCCAGCTCTACGCCATCCGGGCCGCCGCCGAGGGGCGGAGCTTTGTGCTGCACGGCCCGCCCGGCACCGGCAAATCCCAGACCATCACCGCCCTGATCGTCAACGCTCTGGCCCAGGGCAAGACGGTGCTCTTTGTGGCGGAGAAGATGGCGGCGCTGTCGGTGGTGCAGCGGCGGCTGGAGGAGATCGGCATCGGCCCCTTCTGTCTGGAGCTGCATTCCAACAAATCCAAAAAGCGGGACGTGCTGGAGCAGCTCCGCGCCGCCACCGAGATTACCCGCACCGTTTCCCCCGGAGAGTACGACCGGAAGGCCCGGCAGGCGGCAGAGATGCGCCGGAAGCTGGATGCCTACGGTCAGGCCCTGCACAGGAAGCAGCCGTCCGGTCTTTCGCTGTTCGAGATGATCAGCGGCTATGAGCAGAGCCTGGAGGGACAGGGTCTCCTGCGCTTTCCGGCAGATACCGCATCCGCCGTCGACCCCAGTCTGCTGGAGAGACAGAAGGAAGCGGTGGGGCAGCTGATCGCTGCCGCAAAGGCCGTGGGACATCCCTGCGGACATCCCCTGTCGGCGGTCCGGTGCACCGGCTTCTCCCGTCAGCTTCGGGATCGTCTGCCGGAGGAGCTGAATCGCTTCCGCACCTCTCTGCACCGGCTGCAGCAGGCCGGAAACGCTTTCTCAGCGGCGCTGGAGCTGCCTCCGGCCCGGGGACTTCGCACCTGGAAGAAATACCGGAGCCTCGCCGGTGAGCTGGTGATCTGGCTTGCCATGCCCCGGAGCTGGGCCAGAGAGGAACAGCTGTCCGCTGCAGTGCGGGAGATCCGGGAGCTGGCGGTTCACATCCGGAAGGCCGGTTCCCTGCGGAAGGAGCTTTCGGCGGGCTGGCAGGATTCGCTCCTCGGGCTGAGCGGTCAGCAGCTGCAGCAACAGTGGAACGAGGCACAGGGTCAGTGGCTGCTGCCCAGGCTGACGGGACAAAGCAGAGTGCTCAAGCTGCTCCGCCCCCACAGCAAGGCCCCGCTTCAGAAGAAACAGGTTCCCGCTGTGCTGGCTGCCCTGACCGCTTTCCAGACGGAGCAGACGGCTGCAGATGCCCTGCTCGCCCGGCGGGAAGAGGGCCTTGAACAGCTTTACAGGGGCGCCGAAACCGACTGGGAGACCATCTCCCGGATGGCGGAGGAGGCCCGGCAGAGCGCTTTCCGGCTGCGTGAGCTGACCGATGGGGATGACTTCCGGAGGGCTGCCGCCGCCCGACGGGAGCTGGCTCCGGTCGTTGAAGAGATGGACGCCGCCTTCCGGCAGGCCATGGAGGCCCAAAGCGCCCTGTACGGTCTTCTGGATATTGCCGGGCCCGAGCGGCTGCAGGAGGACTGGGTCGACGCGCAGCTGACCCTCTGCAGCAGCATTCAGTCGGGAGCGGATCAGCTGCAGGAGTGGACCGTCTGGAACACCGTCCGGCGGGAAGCTGCCTCGGCAGGGCTGATGCCGGTGGTACAGGCCTATCTGGCGGGACTTCCCCATGATAAAGTGCTGCCCGCCTACGAAAACGGCCTCTATGCCGCGCTGGCGCAGGAGACCATTGACCGGGAGCCGGTGCTGAGCGCCTTTTCCGGCACCGTCTTCAGCGAAAGAATCCGCCAGTTCAGGGAATGCGACGCCGCGCTGACCGGTCTGGCCCGGACCGAGGCCTTCTGCAGGCTGGCGGCCCGGGTGCCCAGCTTCGCCCGGGAGGCGGCTCACAGCTCGGAGGTGGGCATCCTGCAGCGGGCCATCCGCAGCGGCGGACGGGGCATCAGCATCCGCAGGCTGCTGGAGCAGATCCCCAACCTGCTGCCCCGGCTCTGCCCCTGCATGCTCATGAGCCCCATCTCGGCGACCCAGTATCTGAGCGCCGGCCGGGAGCTGTTTGACATCGTGGTCTTCGACGAGGCCTCCCAGATGCCCACCTGTAAGGCGGTGGGCGCTCTGGCGCGGGGAAAAAGCGCCGTCATCGTGGGCGATCCCAACCAGATGCCGCCCACCAGCTTCTTCTCCGGCAGCACCGCAGACGAGGAAAACCCGGAAAGCGAGGATCTGGAAAGCATTCTGGACGACTGCCTGGCCCTGAGCATGCCTCAGACCCATCTGCTCTGGCATTACCGCAGCCGCCACGAAAGCCTCATCGCCTTCAGCAATAACCGGTTTTACGAGAACCGGCTCTATACCTTCCCCTCGGCGGCAGACCGGGAATCCAGGGTTTCACTGGTGCAAGTGGACGGCTTCTTTGATCGGGGCCGAACCCGTCAGAACCGGGCTGAAGCCGAGGCTGTGGTGCGGGAGCTGCAGCGCCGCTGCCGGGACAGCCGCCTTCGGGGTCAGAGTGTTGGCGTTGTCACCTTCAATCTGCCCCAGCAGAACCTGATCGACGATCTGCTGACCGAGGTCTGCCGCACCGATCCCGCTTTGGAGGCCTGGGCCTACGAGCGGGAGGATCCCCTCTTTATCAAGAATCTGGAAAATGTACAGGGTGATGAACGGGATGTGATTCTCTTTTCGGTGGGCTATGGCCCGGATGTCGACGGAAAGGTCTTCATGAATTTCGGCCCCCTGAATCAGGAGGGCGGCTGGAGACGGCTCAACGTGGCAGTCACCCGCGCCCGACAGGAAATGATGGTCTTTTCCACCCTGCAGCCGGAGCAGATCGATCTGTCCCGTACCAGCGCCCGGGGCGTCGCCGCCCTGCGGGCCTTTCTGGAATATGCCCGCGGCGGACGGCTGGAAACCGCCGCCTCCATTGGGACGGCCTCCCCAGACAGCTGCATCGCTGCCGAAATCTGCCGCCGTCTGGCGGCGCTGGGCTACGAAAGCCAGACCATGGTGGGCCGCTCCGCCTACCGCATTGACATCGGCGTCCTGAATCCCGATGATCCCGGCCGGTATCTGCTGGGCGTCCTGCTGGACGGCTCCTCCTATGCGCAGGCCCGCACCACCCGGGATCGGGAAATCGCCCAGATTGCGGTGCTGCAGGGGCTGGGCTGGGAAATCCACCGCATCTGGACCATGGACTGGTGGAACAACTGCGAAAAGGAGATGCAGGCCCTGCTCACGCACATCGAAAGCCGCCGGGCCGCCCTGCCGGCAGCGCCGCCGGAAACGTCCCCGGAGGCGCCCGCAAAAATCCCCGATGAGCAGCTTCACGACAATTCGAAGTCGGCTGCTGCCCCACCCGACCCGGTCTCTGCCGCTTCCGCCTATCAGGCCGCAGCGCTGCCGGAAACGCCCATGGACACCGATACCTGGCTGCTCCCTCAAACCGCTCCGCTGATCATGAAGGCCGTTGAAGCGGTGCTGAAGGCGGAGGCGCCCATCTGCGAGGGACTGCTTTTCCGCCGGGTACTGCAGAGCTTCGGCATCGGCCGGGCCGGCGCCCGGATCCAGGGCCGCATGGCGCAGCTGCTGCAGCGGATGGACATTCCCTTTACCTGCGAGGGCGGGCAGAAGACCTATTGGGCCAAAGGACAGGCGCCCGAAGCCTATGAAGGCTTCCGCACCGCCGGCAGCGGGGACAGCCGCCGGGAGGCCAGGGATCTGCCGCCCCGGGAGACCGCCAACGCCGTCTGCGCCCTGCTGAAGGAGCAGATCGGCCTGCCCCGGGAGGATCTGATCCGGGAGACGGCACGGCTTCTGGGCTACGCCCGCTCCGGGTCGCTGGTAACCGCCGCCATCGCATCCGGCATCGACTTTGCCCTGCAGCAGGGGCGGATCTGCCAGCAGCAGGACGGATACCTGACACTGAAATAAAGCGTTGTCAAGCGAAAACACCTCCCGGCACAGCGTCACGGCTGCACCGGGAGGTGTTTGGTTTAGGGGCTGCGCCGCTTTACCAACAGCAGGCCTTCGCCCGCTCATAGTCCTTCCTCCGCACATAGAGGGTGTAGATAAAGGGCGTCAGGTCACCACCGGCCCAGCGGTAGCTCACCCAGTATCGGGAGGTGGTGGCGGCGTCCAGGCTGCGGCCCACGACGCCCCGGGGGCGAATGGTTTTCTGGGTGCAGGGAATGCCCTCCCGCTTCAGAATCCCCCGTACCCGGGCCAGCTCCTCGGCGGAGGTGTCGCTGAGCAGCTTCCGGCGGTTAAAAATCGTCAGCATCGGAACGCTCCTTTCTCCGGGGGATCCGCCGGACGGATCAGGCCTCCGGGTCGGCGGGGGTATCGGGTCTGGCGGCGGGATCGCTCTTTTTGACGAAGTTCCGCACCAGCTGGGCGATGTCGATGCCGGTCAGGTCGTTGAGCACATCAAAGCCGCCCACAGCCACATCGGAGACGGTCTTGGCGACCCGGGAGGCGCCGCCCCCCTGTCCCCCGTCGATGACGGTGATCTTGTCGATCTGCTCCATGGGCTTGGAGACCGCGCTCATGATGTCGGGCAGCCGCTGGACGATCATCTCGACCACGGCGGCCTCGCCGTACTTCTTCATGGCTTCGGCCAGACGGTCCTTGGCTTCCGCGTCGGCCACACCCTTGGCGCGGATGGCGTCGGCTTCCGCTTCGCCCCGCACCCGGATGGCTTCGGCGTCGGCCTCCGCCTGTACCCGACGGGCTTCGGCCTGGGCGATGGCTTCGATCTTGACGGCTTCAGCGCGGGCCTCGGCCTCACGAATGGACTTTACCTTGCTGGCCTCAGCCTCCACCTCGGTGCGGTACCGCTCGGCGTCGGCAGGCTTCTTGACGGTGGCGACCAGTCTCTCCTCCACCACCATGGCTTCCTTCTGGGCCAGCTCGGCCTGCCGGATGGCCACCAGCTTGTTGTTTTCGATTTCCTGCAGCTTGTAGGCCACGTCGGCGTCGGCCTTGGCCTTGTCCTGCTCGGCGCGGTACTTTTCGGTGCGCAGCTTGGTGTCGCGGGCGCTCTCGGCGATCTCGGCCTGAGCGCTCAGCTTGGCCCGCTCGCCCTCACGGGTGGCCTCGGCGGTCTTGACCTCGGTGTCCCGGCGGCGTTCGGCGGAGGCGATGTCGGCGTCCGCCTTGGACTGGGCGATCTGGGGGATGGCCCGGTTTTCCAGGTAGCCGCCCTGGGTGGCGATCTTCAGCACGGTGTAGGACAGGAGCTTGAGGCCCATGGTCTGCAGCTCCTTGGTGATGCTCTCTTCGATGGAGTTCTCAAAGGCCACCCGGTCCTCGTTGATCTGCTCCACCGTCAGGGTGGAGACGATGCCGCGGAGCTTACCTTCCAGGATCTGCTCCACGACGGTGCGGATGTTCTGGGTGGTGCGCTCGGTGTTGCCGTTGCAGAACTGCTCCACCGCCACCAGCACCATGTCGGGGTGGCTGTCCACCTTGACCACGGCGGTGCCGGCGATGTCCACGAAGATGCCCTGCTTGGAGGGCGCTTCGGTGATGTCGGTGGTCATGGAGACCGCCTCCAGCGAGATCATGCAGGAGGTTTCCAGGAAGGGAATCTGTACGCCGCCCTTGCCCACCAGCACCCGTTTTTTCAGACCGGTGATGACCATGGCCTTGTCCGCCGGAACACGTTTCCAGCAGATCAGGATCAGGACGATCAGGATCAGAACAGCCAGTACGATGGGAAAGGCGATGGAATTGGTGAAGCTCTCTAAAATACCCATGTTGTTTCCTCTCTTTCGTCGGTTTGGGGTTTACATCTTCAGTATACCATATCCCCGGGGCCTGTCAATCTTAGATTTTGTCGGTTTTGCCATAGATTTTGCGTGCCGCGGGCGTCCGCCCTGTCTCCTCGGCGGGAGGAAGCTCGTTTCCTGAAAGGAAACGCATCTGAAAAAGGAAGTGCCGTATGAAACGAATTCTTATCGTGGACGACGACGTCCACATCAGCGCCATGCTGCGGGAGCTGCTGGAGCGGGAGGAGTACGCCGTTTCCCGGGCCTATTCCGGCACCGAGGCGCTGCTGCTCCTGTCCCGGGAGCGGCCCGACCTGATTCTGCTGGATCTGATGCTGCCTGGCCTGTCGGGCGAGGAGCTGCTGCCGAAGATCCAGGGCATTCCGGTCATTGTCCTCAGCGCCAAGGCCGACCCGGACAGCAAAATCGCCTTACTGCTGAGAGGGGCTGCCGACTATGTGACCAAGCCCTTTCACACCGGCGAGCTGCTGGCGCGGATCTCCGTCCGGCTCCGGCCCGCCGAAATACCGGATCCGCGCCTTTGCTGCGGATCGCTGCGGCTGGACGCCGACACCCGCACCGCCGCCTTCGGGGAGCGGGAGGTGCACCTGACCCGCACCGAATGCGCCATTCTGAAGCCGCTGCTGCAAAATCCCGGGCAGGTGATCCCCCGCACCCGGCTGCTGGAGCGGATCAGCGAGGACACCCCCGACTGCACCGAGGGGTCGCTGAAGATGCACATCAGCAACCTGCGGAAAAAGCTGCGGGACATTTCCGGGAGAGACTGGATCGAGGCGGTCTGGGGCATCGGCTTCCGGCTGCGGGAGGAGTAAAAGCTTTACGATTTCTTTACTCTCCTGCTGACCGGTTTCTTTACTCCTGTCCGGTATACTGAAGCCATCAAATCCAAGGAGGCTTTCAAAATGGATCATGTTCTCACAACCAGTGGCCTGTGCAGGCAGTACGGTCGGTTCAAGGCCCTGAACGGGCTGACCATGCGGGTGCCCCGAGGGGCCATTTACGGTCTGGTGGGCAAAAACGGTGCCGGAAAAACCACCCTGATCCGGCTGATCTGCGGTCTGCAGCGGCCCACCGGCGGCAGCTACACCCTGTACGGCACAGGCAGCGGCTCCCCAAAGGAGCTGCTCCGGGCCCGCAGGCGGATGGGCGCGGTGGTGGAGGCGCCGTCGGTCTATGCCGATCTGACGGCGGAGGAAAATCTCCGGCTGCAGTACCGGGTGCTGGGGCTGCCGTCCTTTGACGGCATTCCCGAGCTGCTCCAGCTGGTGGGGCTGCCGGACACCGGACGGAAGCGGGCCCGGGACTTCTCTCTGGGCATGCGGCAGCGGCTGGGCATCGCCGTCGCCCTGGCCGGGGATCCGGATTTTCTGGTGCTGGACGAGCCGGTCAACGGACTGGATCCCCAGGGCATCGTCGAGATCCGGGAGCTGATCCTGCGGCTCAACCGGGACCGGGGGATCACCGTGCTGATTTCCAGCCACATTCTGGACGAGCTGAGCCGGCTGGCCACCCACTACGGCTTCATCGACGGCGGACGGATGCTTCGGGAGATCAGCGCCGCCCAGCTGGAGGAAAGCTGCCGCAGCTGCACCGGGGCGGAGGTCACCGACACCCGGATTCTCGCCCGGGTACTGGACGGCATGGGCGTCGGATACCGCATTCTCTCCGGAACCCGGGCCGATCTTTTCGACCGGGTGGACATCACCGACCTGTCTCAGGCCCTGCTGGCTCAGGGCTGCCGGATCCTCTCCCTGAAGGAGCGGGACGAGGATCTGGAAAGCTACTACATCGGACTGCTGGGAGGAAATCCTCATGCGTAAGCTTTTATCCGCAAACCTCTCCCGGCTGTGGAAAAGCCGGGCATTCTGGCTGGGACTGGCGGCGGTGTTCGGGCTGTCGGTTTTTTCCGTGCTCATCAACTGCCGCATGGCGATGCTGGACGCGGAAAGCGGCTTTGACTACACGCTGGACGCCTGCTATTTCAGCTTCATGCCCGCTCTGAGCCTCTTTTTCTCCGCCTTCATCAGCCTGTTTCTGGGGCCGGAGTACAGCGACGGCGGCCTGCGCGGCAAGATCATCGCCGGACACAGCCGAACGGACATCTATCTGGCCGGGCTGCTGACCTGCATGGCCGGGACAGCCCTGTACGACGCCGCCTGTCTGGCGGGCGGACTGACGGGCATCCCCTTTCTGGGGGTCTGGCAGATGAGCACCCCGGCCCTGATGCTCTGTATGGCCACTGTCTTTCTGTCCTCCCTGACCCTCTGCGCCATCTTTGTGCTGATCGGCTTTCTGTGGGAAAACCGGGCCGCGGCGGCGGTGGCGTCCCTGCTGCTGGCCATCGGGCTGATTCTGGCGGGGAGCATTCTGTACAACCTCCTCTGCGAGCCGGAGTTTTCCAGCGGCGTGGTGATTACGGCTGAAGGCATGACCTTCGGCGATCCTACTCCCAACCCCTCTTATCTGGCCGAGCCGCTGCGAACGGTCTGCCGGGTGCTGCTGAATATTCTCCCCACCGGGCAGGCCATCATGCTGACCAATGTGGCCGAGGACGAGTCCTTCGTCATGCCGCTGCTGGAGCTGATCGCCTCTCCCCTGCTGGTGCTGGGGTTCAGCGCCGGGGGCGCGGCTCTCTTTCACAGAAAAGGCCTGAAGTAAGGCGGTGACGGTATGGCTCCCTGGACTTTGTGCGGTGTGCTGCTGGCGGCGGTGATCGGGCTGGGCATCCGGCTGCTTCTGATTCAAAGGGATCTGGAGGAGCTCCGCCGTCAGCTTCAGGACCGGCTCTCCGATGACACCAACACCTTGCTGACCACCGCTTCCGGCGGAGCCCTGCGCCGTCTGACCTCCGCCCTCAACGGGCAGCTGAGGCAGCTGCGCCGTCAGCGGCAGCAGTATCTGCGGAGCGACCGGGAGCTGAAGGAGGCGGTGACCGCCGTCTCCCATGACCTGCGCACCCCGCTGACCGCCATTCAGGGGTATCTGGAGCTGCTGGAGCGGGAGGACAAATCCCCGGACGCCAAACGGTACCTTGCCCGGATTGACGAGCGGGTGCAGGCCATGACCCGGCTGACCGGCGAGCTTTTCCGCAGCTCCGCCCTGCTGTCGTCCCGGGAGGAGCTGCCGGTGGAGACGGTGGATCTGCGCGGCGCACTGGAGGAGAGCCTCGCCTCGTTCTACGGGGCTTTCACGGCCGGAAAGCTGCAGCCGGAGGTGTCCATGCCGGAAAAGCCGGTGCTCTGCCGGGCCAATCGGGCGGCTCTCTCCCGAGTGCTGGACAACATTCTGAGCAACGCCCTGAAGTACAGCGACGGCGACCTGTCGGTCTTCCTCACCGGAGACGGAGAGCTGCTCTTTTCCAACGCCGCCTCCCGGCTGAGCCGGGCGCAGGTGGAGCAGCTGTTTGACCGGTGCTTTTCGGTGAAGACGGCGGAGCAGGGTGCGGGACTGGGGCTGTCCATCGCGAAAAGCCTCACCGGGCAGATGGGCGGCCGGCTGACGGCGGAGTACCGGGCGGGAAGGCTGTGTATCCGGGTGCAGCTGCCGAAGGAAGAGGGAATGTAAACGAAAGCGCGGGTGGGAAGAGGGATTCTTCTCACCCGCGCTCGGCGTGTTGATAAAGTGTACTGAAAGGGCGGCGCATGACACGCAGCAAAAAGTGAAGAGTGAAGGAAAGCTGCGTCCTTCGGCGTTCAATAATTGGCAATACAGAGCGTCAGAATAAGCGCAGGACGCTGCAAATTCCGCCAGTATTCAAGGGGCACAGCGCCGATTCACCACAACTCTTCACGATTCACTCTTCACTATTCACTGAAACAGCTCCCGATACTCCCCGGTGCCCTCCAGCTCCTTTTCAAAGGGTGCGCGGCGGCCGGGACAGCTCAGCAGCGGACAGTACCGGCAGTTCTCGTAGTCCTCCTCCGGGGAAAAGAGAAAGCCCGAAACCGATTTGGACGGCAGCAGCAGGCAGGACGGCGTCAGCTCTACGCCGATGTCCGGCGTCACGCCGCCCAGCAGCTCAAACAGCGGCCGCTGCTGGGGCAGGGGCCATGCCGGCAGAGAGCCGGGGCTCATGGCGCTGTACTTCGCGCCCCGGAAGAAACGGTCCGCCTCCTCCAGCATCCGCTTCCGGGCCAGGCCCAGCAGCTGCAGCTTGACCGCGTCTGCCCAGAACTGGGTCAGAGGGTCGCTCTGATAGGGCTGCGACCAGGCCTCCGCCTCGGTGCCGCAGGTGGCCACATAGGCCAGCACCCGATTGGTGTGGGAGAGGTTTTCGCTGACCAGCGCCGACTGAAACCGGACGCCGTCCAGGGTCACGCCCTCCTCGTCCCGGGACTCAACACCCGCCAGCGCCATCAGCGCCTTGGGACGGGCCACGGCCAGCGCCTCCTCCCGCATCCGGGCAAGCTCCTCCAGATCCTCCGGGTCGGCGTCCTCGTCCAGATGAACCGCCTTCAGCAGAGCCTCCAGCGGGAAGTCCGGGTGCTCCACCGTCAGAACGGTTTTTCCTGTCATCTGCTTCCATTCCTTTCTTCATCCGCTTCCTCGTCCGGGGTCTTTGCCTCAGGCACCTCCAGCCGGACCCGCAGGATCCGCTGCTCCTTGATGTCCAGCACGGTGATCCGGATGCCGGAAAGGACAAAGCTCTCCCCTGTTTCGGGCAGCCGCTCCAGTCCGTCCAGAATCCAGCCGCCGATGGTCATGGCGTGGTCCTCGTCCAGCTCGGTGTCGGGGGCGGCCGTCTCCAGAAAATCATCCAGACGGGCGTCGCCGCTGGCTTCCCAGACGTTTTCTCCGGTCTGGACAAACTCCGGCTCCTCCTCGTCGTCCTCGTCCCAGATCTCGCCCACCAGCTCCTCCAGAATATCTTCCAGCGTGATGATGCCCAGGGTGCCGCCGTACTGGTCGGTGACCACCGCCATCTGATCCTTGGCCTTCTGCAGCTCCTTCAGCAGCTCGCTGATGGGCTTTTTGGGCGGAACGAACATGACGTCCTGAATGATTCTGGACAGCGAGAAGTTTTTATCCTCGATATAGGCGGCAAAAAAGTCCTTGCTGCTGATGATGCCCACGATGTTGTCCACCGTCTTGTCATAGACCGGCAGCCGACTGAACCGCTCGGTGAGGAACAGATCCTTGACCTCCTCCACCGGGGCGGTACGGCTGACGCTGACCATATCCACCCGGGGGGTCAGAATCTCGCTGACGGTGATGTCGTTGAAATCCAGCGCCGACTGGATCAGCTCGCTCTCGTGCTGCTCCAGCACGCCCTCGTCCTCAATCTCCTCACTGATGTACTTCAGCTCCTCCTCGGTGACGCTGGGGAGCTCGCTGCGGCTGCCCAGCAGCTTCATGACGGCGGTCTTCAGCTTGACGAACACCAGCACCAGCGGCCTCAGCAGCTTCATCAGGGCGTACAGCACCCGGGCAGAGCCCAGAGCCACCTTGTCGGCGTTTTCCTTGGCATAGGTCTTGGGGAGAATCTCGCCGAAAATCAGCACCAGCACCGTCATGGCGGCGGTGGAGACGCCGGGGCCCCACTTCGGCCCCACCAGTCCGGTGAACAGGATGGTGCCCGCCGAGGCGGCGGCGATATTGACGATATTGTTGCCGATGAGAATGGCGGACAGGGCGTCGTCAAAATGATCGGCGATGTACAGGGCGGTCCTGGCCCGGGGATCCCCGATCTCCTCATAGTGCTTGAGGCGCACCCTGCTGACGCTGGAAAAGGCGGTCTCGGTGGACGAAAAATAGGCGGACAAAGCGACCAATACGACAATCAGTACGTATATCAACGGGTCATCCAAAACAGTACAGCTCCTTTGCTTTTCAAAATCATGGTTGATATTATAGCAGAAAGCCGCCGGAAAGGCAAGGAGAATCCGGCGGCTTTTTCGTAAAATTTCAGGCTTTCCGGCCCTCCTCGATCATGCTGGCGGCGGTCTGGCGCATCAGATCGGTCACATGGTCGGTGGAGAAGATGCGGGCCACCTCGTCGATCCGACCCTGTCCGTCCAGCGGCTGCACCAGTGTGCGGGTCCGGCCGCCCGTTACCTCCTTGCGGATCAGCAGGTGGTTGTCCGCCAGGGCCGCGATCTGAGCCGAATGGGTGACGCAGAGAATCTGGCGGCTGCGGGAAATCTCCCTCAGCTTGCGGCCGATCTTCTGGGCGGCCTTTCCGCTGACGCCGGTGTCGATCTCGTCAAAGATCAGGGTGCCGATGTCGTCCTTGTCGGCCAGGGCGCTCTTGATGGCCAGCATGATCCGGGACAGCTCGCCGCCCGAGGCGATGCGGGCGATGGGCTTGGGCGGCTCACCGGGGTTGGCGGAGAGCAGCAGCTCGGCGGTGTGGTCGCCGTTGATGCCCAGCTTGCAGGGGGCGAAGGACACCTCCACCCGCAGCCCCGGCATCTCCAGAAACCGGGCCTCCTCCTCCACCTTGTGGGCCAGCTGGACGGCGGCGTCCAGCCGGGCACCGGTCAGCTCCCGGGCCAGGGCGGCCACCTTGTTCTTCTGAGCCACCGCCTCCCGGTTGAGGCGGGCGATCTCCTCCTCCGAGCCGCAGAGGGAGGAAAGCTCCTCCTTTGCCCTTTCGCAGTAGGCCATGATCTCCGGGACGTCCGAGCCGTAGCGGCTCTTCAGGTGGCTGAGCTGAGCCAGCTTCTTTTCCACCGCGTCGGCCTCGCTCTGGTCGTACTCCAGCGAGGACAGGGAGTCGCTGATGCCGCGGGCCAGCTCCCCCAGCTCCAGCCGCAGGGACTCCAGCTCCTCGGCCATGGACTGGAAGGACGGAAAGGCGGACAGCTCCCCCAGCGCCTGAGAGGCGTCGGACAGCTGATCCAGCGCGCCGGGCAGCTCATCGCCGCCGTACAGAGCCGCCGCCGACCGGGACAGGGCTCCGGCGATCTTCTCCGAGCTGCGCAGCAGCCGGGCCTTCTCGGTCAGCACCTCCTCCAGCCGGGGGGACAGCTTGGCCTTCTCGATCTCCCGGATCTCATACCGCAACAGCTCGGCCCGCTTCTGCCGGAGGGACTGGTCGGTGCCCAGGGCTTTGAGCTTTTTCAGATAGCCCCGCAGCACGTTGAACTCCCGCTGGTATTCGCAGAGCTGCCCGGTCAGCTCGCCGTAATTGTCGATGATATGCAGGTGGCGCTCCGGGGACAGCAGGGCCTGATTGTCGTGCTGGCCGTGGATGGTGATCAGCTCCACCCCGATTTCCCGCAGCAGGGCGGCGGTGGCGGGCCTTCCGCCGATGCGGGCGGCGCTGCGGCCGTCGGCGAAGATGTCCCGCTGCAGCAGCAGCTCCTCCTCGTCGGCGGAAAAGCCGTTTTGCTCCAGCAGCGCCCGGACGCTGTCCGGAATGAAGCGGCAGCAGGCGATGACCGAAGCCTTCTGGGCGCCGGAGCGGACAATTTCCCGGGAAACCCGCTGGCCCAGACAGGCGTTGATGGCGTCGATGACGATGGATTTTCCCGCACCTGTCTCGCCGGTAAAGACCGTCAGACCGCCGGTGAAGTCGATGGCGGCCTTTTCGATGACCGCCAGGTTTTCAATATACAGCGCAGACAGCATCCGCTTTTCTCCTCTCCTCCAGCTTTCGCCGCGGGATCAGCCGTTCATGATCCGCTGGATCTTGCGGGTCAGCTCCTCCGCCAGCTCGGCGGTGCGCATCAGCACAAAGATGGTGTCGTCGCCGGCCAGGGTGCCCACGATTCCCTCAAAGCCCATGGTGTCCAGCGCGGCGCAGGCAGCGCCCGCCATACCGGTATGGCAGAGAACAGCCACCGTATTGCCGGCGTAATCCACCGAAATCAGGCTCTCCACAAAAACCGCGTGGTACTTCTTGTCCAGGTCGTCGTTGCGGCGGCGGCGGGCGGCGGAATACCGGTACTTGCCGTCCTCGGTGATGGCCTTGACCAGATTCAGCTCCTTGATGTCTCTGGAAATGGTGGCCTGGGTGGTGTCGATTCCTTCATCCTTCAGCCGCTGGAGCAGATCCTCCTGGGTGTAGATCTCGTATTTGTCGACCAGCTCCATGATCTTGGCCAAACGCAGCGCTTTCAATATAATATCCTCCCCTGGTCTGTGCCGCCCTCAGGTGTGGGCCCGGCAGAGCAGTTTTTCGTTGATAACTTCGTAAAAGGCTTTCCCCGTGAGATTGATCAGCCGCACAGGCAGCTCGCTTTTTTCGATGAGCACCAGATCCCCGCTGCCCACCGGAACGCTTTCCTCTCCGTCCACCGTCAGGTAGATCTGCTGCTCCTCGCTGCCCACCGGCGTCAGGCAGAGACGGCTGTCCGCCTGGAACAGGATCGAGCGGCTGAACAGCGAATGGGACGAGATGGGAGTCAGGGAGATGCAGCTGAGGGTGGGATCCACGATGGGGCCCCCCGCCGACAGGGAATAGGCGGTGGAGCCGGTGGGGGTGGCGGCGATGATGCCGTCGGCCCGGTAGACGCCCACCGGCTTGTCCCGGTTGGACACCGAAAACTCGATCATCCGGCTCAGGGAGCCCTTGGAGAGCACCGCGTCGTTGAGGGCCAGATAGGTCTGCACCGTGTCCCCGTGCTGCAGGGTGATCCGCAGCATCATCCGCTCCTCGGTGGAGTAGTAGCCGGTGAGCAGCCGCTCCATCAAAGGCAGCTGATCGCTCTCCAGGGTGGCCAGAAAGCCCAGCCTTCCCAGATTGATGCCCAGCACCGGCTTGCCCGCCCGGGCGGCATGCTTGGCCATGTGGATGATGGTGCCGTCCCCGCCCACCGCCACGCAGACGTCCGCCTGCTCCAGCAGGGAAAAGAACTCTCCGTACCGGACGCCCCGGCATTCGGGGAACTGATCCTGATATTTCTGATTCATCATCAGGGTCATGTCGTGCGCTGCGGCAAAATCGGACAGGCTTTTCATGCACTCGTGAATATGCGCCTTGTCCAGATTGGGCATCAGAAGCAGCTTCACCGGCTGTCACCTCCGTCAGGATCGGCTGTCCAGCGCCTCATGGGAGGCCCGGACCAGCCCGGCCAGATCACCGTCCGAAAAGGGAGACGGCTCCGGCGTTTTCTCAAAGTAAAACAGATATTCAATGTTGCCCTCGGGGCCCTTGATGGGCGAGTAATGGATGCCCCGGACGCAAAGTCCCAGCTCCCCGCAGAAGGAAAAAATCCTCCTCAGCACCTCCAGATGGGTTTCCGGCTCCTTCACCACGCCCTTTTTGCCCACCCTGCCCTTGCCGGCCTCGAACTGGGGCTTGACCAGACAGACGCCCTGTCCGCCGGAGCGCAGCAGGCTGCAGAGCACCGGCAGCACCAGCGTCAGGGAGATGAAGGAGACGTCCACCGACGCGAAGTCCAGCGCCTCTCCCAGCTGATCGGGGGTCACATGGCGGATGTTGGTCTGCTCCATGTTGACTACCCGGCTGTCCCGGCGCAGCTTGTCGGCCAGCTGACCGCTGCCCACATCCACGGCGTAGACCTTCGCTGCGCCGTTTTGCAGCATGCAGTCGGAAAAGCCGCCGGTGGACGCGCCGATGTCCATGCAGACCGCGCCGGAAAGGTCGATG
>JAQXNQ010000362.1 GCA_029098085.1 Oscillospiraceae bacterium | reverse complement strand
GGGTCGTTTCAGAGGTCAGGGAGGTGTAGTGGGCAAAGGTAGGATACCCCATGCCGCCCAGCAGGTTGACATCGAAGTCCTTTTTCTCCGCCTTGACCCGGTAGAAGCCGTCGTCCCCGATGCGGCCGCCCAGATCCGCTGCCTGCTGCCAGAGGACGGTGTCGGTTTTGTCTCTGGCGGAGAGCATATAAACCTGCCCGCTGAAGCTCCCCTCGGCCAGAGCCGTCAGGGTCAGCAGCAGGCAAAGCCCCCGTCTGCCCAGCAGCTGCTTCTCTCGCAGAATCAGCAGCAGCTCATACAGCACCAGCGCCAGACCGAAAAAGATCATCAGCCCCCAGAAGGAGGCATTGCTGCCCCAAAGGGTCCGGACATAGCGGGAGAGGGTCTCGGTATTGGAAGCATAGTAGCGGATGCCGAAAACCAGCAGGCCGCAGCCGCAGACCCCGCCCAGCAGCAGAGCGGCCGGGTGGGAGCGCCCTTCCTTCCGGGCTTCCTCGGTCAGTTCCAACAGTCCGCCGGTCAGAGACAGTGCCAGAAAAACGGTCATGAAGCCGTACCGGGCGGGGAAGGACATATAGCTGCCGGTATGCCACATTTTGTTGACCGGCTCCAGAATCAGCGGCAGGGTCAACAGCGCCAGAAGAACGCCCTGCAGCGCCAGCTCCCGGCCCGCCCCCCTTTTGCGCAGCAGGAAGAGAGCGGGCAGCACAAAGGCCGTCCCCAGCAGCAGAGAGAGGGTCGTATGCAGATAAGCGAGCAGTCTGGAGCCTTTCAGCCCGGCGATGATGTCCCGCCCCCGGCCGGAGGAGGCGTACTGCAGCAGCGAGGGCAGCCAGACCGCCGCCGACAGCAGTGCCGCCAACGCTGACCCCAGCAGAAAACCGGCTGCCAGTCTCCCCCGCCGCTCCTTCGGGGAAAGCAGCAGTGCGATGCCGAAGCAGAGGATCAGAAAGAGCACCACCATGTAGCCGATGTAGTAGTTGAGCACCATGGCGGCTGTCAGGGCAAGGGTATAGGGCAGCACCCGCCCCTCTTTTGCCAGCGTCCGGCAGGAAAGCAGCAGCAGCGGAAACAGCGCCATCATGTCCAGCCAGATGAGATTCTGATAAAAGAGCATGCCGTAGCCGCACAGGGCGTACATGACGCTCAGGGGGATGCCAAGGCTCCCCAGACCGGGGTACCGCTTCCGGAAGTAAACTGCCGCCGTCAGGGCGGACAGGGACAGCTTCAGCAGCACCAGCAGGTTCATCAGAAACAGGAAATCCTCCCGGGGAGTCAGCAGGCAGAGGAAGGAAAAGGGGCTGGCCAGAAAGAAAAAGAAAACGCCCCAGAAATTCATGCCCCCGGCGGACAGGGGGCTGTACAGCAGACTGCCGTTTCCCGTCAGCAGCTCCTTCAGCTGCATCATCAGCGGAACCACCTGCTGCTTCATGTCGCACCAGACCAGGGTTTTGGTTCCAAAGGGAAACAGTCCACCAAAGGCGTACAGTGCCAGCAGCAGCGATGCCGTCAGCAGGGGCGGCAGGAGGAGAGGAAAAAAGCGGGAAGGTTTCATTCTTCTTCAAGGGCGTCCAGGGATACCTCCCGGGCGGGGACGGCGGTGGAAAGGACGATCTGGGTCTGAGTGCGTCCGAATTGCTGCAGCTCTCCGATGAACTGATCCAGAGCGGCGGTGCTGGGGAAGCAGACCTTGATGAGCATGGAGTAGCTGCCGGTGACGCAGTCGCATTCCAGCACGTTTTTGCAGCTGCGGATGTAGGGAATGAAGACCGGCTTCTGCTCCGGCGGCAGCTCCAGATGGATGTAGGCCTTAATATGATACCCCAGCTTCAGCGGATCGATGCGCGCCGAATAGCCGGTCAGGACGCCGTTTTTTTCCAGCCGCTCCAGCCGGGCGGAGACGGCGGGCGAAGAGAGGTACACCGCCTCCGCCAGATACTTCAGCGGATGACGGGCATTCTCCAGCAGCAGAGAGATGAGCTTTTTGTCGATTTTATCCATCAGGGAACGCTCCTTTCGGAAAGCGGCGGGGCCGCAGGTTACCCTGATTATAGAATGGAAGCTGGGAAAAAGCAAGGGGCTGAACCCGCTCCCCGCTTTGATCTGGAAAGCTTTGGAAGAATCAGAGAAAGAAACTGGCATCTTAAACTTTATTTTGTAAGGTTTTGAGTCGAAGAAAAGCAAAATCCCCGCCCTTCCGGGCGGGGCACATAACGAACCGCTCAGCAAAAATCAGCATCCGTAAGGGTAACAGCAGTCCCGGCCTTCAGGGAAACAGCCGCTTCCCTCTCCCCCAGCCGGACAGAGACAGCGCAGTCCTTCGGAGAAACGAGAACCGCTCTGTCCAGCGCGCCGTCCTTCCAGAAGAGCTCCAGCCGGATATTCCCCCGCAGGGTCACACCGGTGAGGCAACCGCTGCGCCAGACCTCCGGCAGGGCGGGCAGCAGCCGGATGCAGCCGTCATGGGACTGGCAGAGCATCTCGGCCATGGCGGCGGTGACGCCCAGGTTGCCGTCGATCTGGAATGGAGGATGGGAATCCAGCAGGTTATCCTGCATCGAACGGCTCAGCAGCTGGCGCAGGTATTTGCGGCAGCTTTCCCCCTGCAGCAGCCGGGCATAGAAGCAGATGATCCAGGTGCAGCTCCAGCCGGTGTGGCCGCCGCCGTTTTCCAGCCGGTGGCGGAGGGTCTTGTCCGCCGCCGCCATCAGATCGGGGGTCTTTTCGGTGATCTGACTGCCGGGGAAGAGGCCGAACAGATGGGAGACGTGCCGGTGGCCGGGCTCCACCTCCCCGTATTCCTCCTGCCATTCCCTGATCCGGCCGTCGGAGGAAATCTCGGTTTCAGGCAGACGGGAGAGCACGTCTTTCGCCTTTTCGACCAGCTCCCCGGTGACGCCCAGAATGCCGCAGCCCTCCAGATAAGCGGTGAACAGCTCCCGGAGGATCTGACTGTCCATGGTGGGGGCCATGCAGAGGGCGCCCACCTGTCCCGCCGCCGACCGGTAGGAGTTCTCCGGCGACAGGGAGGGACCGGTGATCAGGGTACCGTCCTTGCCGTCTGTCAGATACTGGGTAAAGAAGAGGATGTTCTGCTCCAGCACCGGCAGAGCCCGCTCCCGGAGGAATTCCTCGTCGCCGGTATAGCGATAATGCTCGTAGAAGTGCAGCGACAGCCAGGCGCCGCCCATGGGCCAGAAGGGAGAGGAGTCAAAGATGCCCTCCACCGATGTATCCGCCCAGAGGTTGGTGCAGTGATGGGCCACAAAGCCGTCACAGCCGTACATGACCCGGGCGTTCTTCTGTCCCCGGGGCACCATCCGCTCTACCAGCGAGAAGAGCGGCTCGCAGCATTCGGGCAGGCTGCAGACCTCCGCCGGCCAGTAGTTCATCTCGGTGTTGATGTTGATGGTGTAGTTGCACTCCCAGGAGGGGGTGAAGCTGCCGTTCCAGATGCCCTGCAGATTGGCGGGTAGACGGCAGGACAGCGAGCTGGACAGCAGCAGATACCGTCCGAAGTGGAACAGATTCTCGCAGAGGGCCCGCTCGTCGCCGCCTTCCCGCAGGTCGGCCAGCTGGCCGCTGGTAGTGCGGTCGCTTTCGCTGTCCAGCGAGAAGGAAACCCGGTCAAAGAAGCTGTGCCAGTCGGCCAGGTGCTCCGCCTTCAAAGCGTCGAAACCCAGCTTCTCCGCTTCATTCAGCCGGGTCAGACAGTCGGCTTTGTAATCCCGTTCGGAGAGAAAGTCGGTGCCGATGGAAATATACAGCTCCACGACAGGAGCGTTTTCCGCCAGCACATAGCTGCCGACCGTGCGGATGCTCACCCCCTTGATGCGGACAGCGGAGAAGAAGGAAACGCCCTCCGGCCCTGCCTGCCCCCAGAGGGCGGCGGTGCGGTCGTCCAGCCGGCCGGCATGCTCCTCATAGGGACGGCGGTTGAGACAGGCCTCCAGGGTGATGGGCCTGCTGCAGCTGATCCGGATGGCCAGCACATTCCGCAGCCTGCTGACAAAGTATTCCCGCTTCCAGTCTGCGCCGTCCATGGAAAAGGTCACCTCCGCCAGGGCGTTGTCCAGATCCAGCACACGGCGGTAATCCTTCACCTCGCCCTTTGCCCCGGCATAGCAGATCCGCAGATCCCCGGCGGGCTGATAGGGGGTAAAATACTTGGGGGTGGAGGTCATGGCCGCCTTGGCCAGAAACGCCGCCCTTTCGGTCTCGCCCTGACGGAGCAGCGTCCGGATCTCCTCCAGATGAGCAAGGCAGTCGGGATTGTCCCGCTCCACCCTGCCGCCGTACCAGATGGTCTCCTCATTCAGCGGAATGACCTCTTCCCCGGGCTGACCCAGAACCGAGGCGCCGATTCGCCCGTTGCCGATAAAAAGTCCGTCGTCCCATTTTCCGGCCGGTTTGTCCAGCCAAATCTGATGCTTCATATTGATACAGCCTTTCCGGCGCCGCAGCGCCCTGAGTTCATAAGAAAGCCGCCCGCCCAGTGGACGGCAGCGCTGCTGCCATTGTACCACGGAGCGGGCGGAAAAGAAAGCCCTGCAGAGTAATTTAAGGAGGCAATGACCTGCAAGCTTGGAAATGCGCGGAGATCAGCGCTGCTGAAAGCGGTCGTAAGCGCCCTGATAGATCTCGATCATCCGCTGAACGCCCATGTTCTCCAGATTCTTGATGTACTGGTCGAAGGTATCCATGGACTCGGTGCCCAGAATGTACTTGAGGGTCATTTCGTCCACATAGGTCTTGATCTCGTTGAAGATGGAGCTGTACTCGCTGCTCTCCTCAGAGGTCAGGGTCATGTTGGGATGGATCATCAGAGCGGTATCCTGCGTCAGCCAGTTCTCGATGGACTCATTCTGCTCGGGAATCTCATACTGAATCTGAGCCTGGGCGTCGTAGTCCATGACCTTGGCAAAGCCGTAGATGGGCTGGGCGTAGACCACAGAAGCCTGCACGCGGGACTTGCCCTCTTCGGGATTCATGATGGAGTCCACAAAGGTGGGCTTGCCGTCCACGATGGTGTAGCTCTCACCCTCCACGCCGTAGTTCAGCAGGGTGCGGCCCTCTTCGCTGTAGCCGTAGTCGATCATGGCGGCTACCCGCTCGGGGTTCTTGCACTGGGTGGTGATGGCAGCGCCGCCGCCGATCTTCATCAGGCTGTCATTGGGAACCATATAGGTATTGCCGTCGGCCGCCTGAGGACCGGCCACACCCTTGATGGTATAGGTGGGATCGTCCACCCGGGCTGCCTTGGTGTAGTTGCCCACGCCGCCGCCCACATAGGCATAGGTGGCGCCGCCGGTGCCGCCCACCATCTTGGCGGTCAGCATCTTGCTGTCGTTGGTAGCGAATTCGGGGTCAATCAGGCCCTCGTTGTACCAGGCGTTCATGGTGGTGACGAATTCCTTAAAGGCCTCGGCGTTGTAGGGGCCGTAGTCCACCTTGCCGGTCTGCTGGTTGATGTACATACCTCTCATGATGCCGAAGGCGGGCATAAAGGAGCTCAGCAGGGAATCCTTGCTCTCGGTCCAGGGCAGCTCGTCCTTCTCACCGTTGCCATTGGGATCCTGATCCCGGAAGGCCACGAAGACGTCATGATAGTCCTGCAGGGTTACAGGCTGACTGAGACCCAGAGTCTCCAGCCAGTCGGTGCGCATGACGATGCCGACGTAGGTGGTACGGCGGGGATCGGGGTCCATCTGGTAGAAGGCGGGGATGGTACCGTCATCCAGGGGAATGACCTTGGCCACATCGGGATACTGATCCATGGCGGCCTGGTAGTTGGGGGCGTAGGGCATCAGATCGTTCAGAGGCATGACGATTTTCTCGGTGACATACTTGGTGATGCCGCCGGGCATACCATTCCAGGCCCACAGGATGACGTCGGGCAGCTGGTTGGAAGCGATGAGCAGGTTCAGCTGCTCAGAGGCGCTGGAACCGTCGGCGGGATGCTGCCACTGCAGATCCACATTGGCGTGCTCGGCGTAGCGCTTAAAGCATTCCTGATCGCCCATGCTGGTGAAGACGCCGCTGGTGTTGTTCTGCTGATGGCCATCAGCACATAGTACAGCGGATAGATCATCAGCACCATGAGGATGATCATAAAAAGGGTGTTGCAGACGGTAAAGATCCGCTCGCCCAGACTTTCTTTGATTTTCATGTACGCTTCCTCCTCGCCTTACCAGAGGCTGTTTTCGCCGTCGCCCACATGACGGCTGACCCAGTTGGTGGTCACCACCAGCACAAAGTTGATGACCGAATTGAACAGGCCGACGGCGGCGCTGTAGCTGTAGTTGGCCTCCACGATGCCCTTTCGGTAAACGAAGGTGGAGATGACATCGGCAACCTCATAGGTGGCGGGATTGTACAGCAGCATGATCTTTTCAAAGCCCACGTTCATCACCTGGCCCATCCGCAGAATCAGCATGATCACGATGGTAGGGGCGATGCCGGGCAGGGTGATGGAGGTCATCTGCCGGAACCGGCCTGCGCCGTCGATCCGGGCCGCTTCATAAAGGGAGGCGTCGATGCTGGTCAGGGCTGCCAGATAGATGATGGAGCCCCAGCCGACCTCCTGCCAGATGCCGCTGGCGATGTAAATGGTGCGGAACAGCTCCGGCTTCATCAGGAAGTTGAAGGCCTCCATGCCCAGCAGCTGGGTGAAGGAGTTGAACAGGCCGTTCATCGAGCAGAAGTCGATCAGCATGCCGCAGATGACCACGGTGGAGATGAAGTGGGGCATGTAGGTGACGGTCTGCACCGTTCTCTTGAAAAGGGTGGAACGGATCTCATTCATCAGCAGAGCCAGCAGAATCGGCGCCGGAAAGCTCCACAGAATGGAATAGAGGCTGATCATCAGGGTATTGCGGAGGGTGCGGATAAAGAAGGCACTGTTGAAGAACTGCTGGAAGTATTTGGTGCCCGCCCAGGGGCTGCCCCAGATGCCCATGGCCGGTGAGAAGTCCTTAAAGGCGATGACCGCGCCGTACATGGGCCAGTAATGATAGATAAAGTAGTAAACCAGCGCCGGCAGAGCCAGCAGATAAATCAGGTAGTTCCGGGAAAGATCCCGCTTCAGCCGGTACCAGAACCCGGCCCTTCCTTTTCCTCCGCTCAGAGGAATGGCTGCCTGTTTCAAGGGATGACCTCCTGTTCGGATTGAATTTGATGATTCCATCATACCAGCAGCCCTCCCTTTTTTCCAGAGTCCGTATTTCAGAATATTGACACTTTTTCAGGCTT
>JAQXNQ010000361.1 GCA_029098085.1 Oscillospiraceae bacterium | reverse complement strand
CTCTCTGCCCTTTCCGGGACTGACGCCCCACTGTAAAATCATTCAGCTCCGCTTTTCCCGAGGCGAGAGCCGCTGTTCGATTTCTTCCCGGATGCACTCCGGCACCAGACCTTCCACATGGCCGCCAAAGGAAACGATCTGCTTGATCAGGCTGGAGGACAGGTACATATTCTCCGCCGCCGTCGTCAGAAACACCGTTTCAGCGTCCGGATTCATCCGCTTGTTGGCCAGCGCCATCTGAAACTCATATTCAAAGTCCGACATGGCCCGCAATCCGCGGACAATGACGGCCGCCTGCCGTCTGCGCACATAGTCCACCAGCAGACCGCCAAAGGAATCCACCTCCACATTGGGCAGATGAGCCACCGCCTTCCGGGTCAGCTCCACCCGCTCCTCCAGCGAGAAGGCGGTCTTTTTGGCCGCGTTGATGGAAATCAGCACGATCACCCGGTCAAACAGCATGGACGCGCGGGTGATAATATCCAGATGCCCCATGGTGATAGGGTCAAAGCTGCCGGGGCAGACTGCAATTTTCATGAATTTTCTTCCTTCCTGATCCAATGGACTGCGGCGGGGTCAGTCCTCGACCGCCTGCTCTTTGACATAGCTGCTGACAATGATCTTGCCGTAGCGATAGTCCTTCTTCTTCACCAGGCCCTCCGCCCGGTCCGGAAGCTGCTCGTCCCGGCTGTGCTCAAACAGCACGATGCCGTCATCGGCCAGCGGCCCCGCCAGCAGCGGCAGCAGCTTTTCCCCATAGCCCTGGTTATACGGCGGATCCAGAAAGATGATGTCGTATTTTTCCACCGCGTGGGCCAGAAAGGACACCGCGTCATCGGCGAGCACCTTGCTCTGACGGGTAAAGCCGGTGGTCTGCAGATTCTGCCGGATCACGTCCAGAGACGCTCTGGCGTTGTCCACAAAGGTTGCCTTTTTCGCGCCGCGGCTCAGGGCCTCAATGCCCATCTGGCCGGAGCCTGCGAACACATCCGCCACATTGGCATAGGGCAGACGAAAATGAATGATGCTGAAAACCGCCTCTTTGACCATGTCGGTGGTGGGGCGGACATCCATGCCCTCCAGGGTCTGCAGCTTTCTGCCCCTGGCGGTACCGGTAATGACTCTCATAACAGATTCCTTTCGGGTAGGTGATTATGACCTTGGGGCCCGGCTGTAGGAGGAGACGCTCATACAAAGCCCCATGGACAGACAGGTGGTGACCAGCGAGGTGCCGCCCTGACTGAAAAACGGCAGGGTGATGCCTACCACCGGCAGCACACACAGCACCATGCCCACGTTGATGATCACCTGAAACAGCAGCATGGCAAATACGCCGGTACAGATATAACAGCCCAGAGGGTCTTTGGCAGCCCTGGCGACCACCAATATTTTAACACAAATCACCGTCAATAGCAAGATGACAGCCGCACATCCGACAAATCCCAGCGTCTGCCCCACATGGGCCAGCACCAGGTCGTTTTCCAGGGCGAACACATAGGTCAGGTCGTCCGAAAACAGTCCCTTTCCGAAGATCTGCCCCGAGCCCAGGATCCGCCGTCCGACCAGCTGCTGATAGGCCTCCTTCAGACTGGCGTTCTCCAGATCGCCCAGCACCAGAAAGCGGTTTTTCAGGTAATCCGGGATCAGTCCGCTGTACCAGAGCAGCGGCGCCGCCGCGGCGATGACCCCCATCCCCAGAAAAACGTATTTGTACGAGATGCCGGAGACAAAGATCATGCAGAGAAAGATGAAGAAGAAGACCAGTGCCGAGCCCATGTCGCCCTGCTTGAAAATCAGCAGACAGGGCAGCGCGCCGTGGATGCAGAGCAGCAGCACGTTCAGCGGCTTGTTGATCTCGTCCCGCACCCTGGAAAGATGCAGGGCAAAGGTGAGGATAAAGGAAAACTTCAGAAGCTCCGACGGCTGCAGCGACAGGCCGCCGAACCGGAGCCAGGCGGCGTCGTCCGACCCGTCCGGCTTGTAGACGATGCTGGCCGGCCCCACAAAGGTCAGCAGCACCAGTCCCAGCGTCACCGGCAGGTGCAGGAACCAGACCTTGGCCATAAACCGGTAGCTGATGGCGGAAAGCACCAGCAGCGCGCAGATGCCCACGCCGGCGCAGAGCACCTGCACCTTGAACCGCTTCAAGGTAATGAACTCCGCGCAGGCTTCTGAGTACAGAACGATGCAGCCGAAAACCAGCGCCGCCGTGCAGAGCAGCAGCAGTCCCTTGTCCAGCCGCCGGAAATACCGGCGCACGCCCTCCCAGAGCTCCCTGATCATGGCGCCCTCCTTTCCTTTCTCTTTTCCCTGAAACAACGGATTCCGGCGGAAAGGCTCCGCCGGAATCCGCAGCGTTATCCCGGTCTTCTCCGGAAACGATCAGAACAGGCCGCTGATGCTGCCGTTTTCGTCCACATCGATCAGTTCGGCGCTGGGGCGCTTGGGCAGACCGGGCATGGTCATGATGCTGCCGGTCAGCGCCACCACAAAGCCTGCGCCCGCAGAAACCTTCACCTCGGAAACATGAATGTCAAAGCCGGTGGGACGGCCCAGCTTCTTGGGATCGTCGGACAGGCTGTACTGGGTTTTGGCCATGCAGACCGGCAGATTACCGTAGCCCAGCTCTTCGATCTCCTTGATGGCCTTTCTGGCCGCTGCCGAATACTCGACGCCGTCGGCGCCGTAGATGGTTTTTGCGATGGCCTCGATCTTCTTTTCGATGGGCTGCTCCAGCTCATAGATGGGGGCGAAATGGCTTTCGCTGCGCTCCACCACGTCCACCACGGTTTTGGCCAGCTCGATGCCGCCCTCGCCGCCCTTGGCGAACACCTCGGACAGGGCGTAGTCCACGCCCAGCTCACGGCAGCAGCGGTCAATGACCTGCAGCTCGGCATCGGTATCGGTGTGGAAACGGTTGATGGCCACCACCACCGGCACGCCGAACTTGTGCATATTCTCCACATGAGCCTTCAGGTTGACGATGCCCTTTTCCAGCGCCTCCACGTTCTCAGCAGCCAGCTCGGCCTTGGGAACGCCGCCGTTGTACTTCAGCGCGCGGACGGTGGCCACCACCACCACGCAGCTGGGCTTCAGGCCGGCATACCGGCACTTGATGTCAAAGAATTTCTCAGCGCCCAGGTCGGAGCCGAAGCCCGCCTCGGTGATGCAGTAATCGCCCAGCTTGAGGGCCAGCTTGGTGGCTCTGACCGAGTTGCAGCCGTGAGCGATGTTGGCAAAGGGGCCGCCGTGAACCAGAACGGGGTTGTTTTCCAGGGTCTGAACCAGATTGGGCTTGATGGCGTCCTTCAGCAGAGCCGTCATGGCGCCCTCCGCCTTCAGGTCGGCAGCGTAAACCGGCCGGTTGTCATAGGTATAGGCCACCAGAATCCGGGAAATTCTCGCCTTCAGATCCTTCAGATCCTCCGCCAGGCAGAGGATGGCCATGATTTCACTGGCGACGGTGATGATGAAGCCGTCCTCCCGGGGAACGCCGTTGGTCTTGCCGCCCATGCCGATGACGATGTTCCGCAGGGCGCGGTCGTTCATGTCCAGGCAGCGCTTGAACAGCACCCGCCGGGGATCGATGCCCAGGGCATTGCCCTGCTGCAGATGGTTGTCCAGCATGGCGCAGAGCAGGTTGTTGGCGGCGGTGATGGCGTGCATGTTGCCGGTAAAGTGCAGGTTCAGATCCTCCATGGGCACGACCTGGGAATAGCCGCCGCCGGCAGCGCCGCCCTTGATGCCGAACACCGGCCCCAGAGAGGGCTCACGCAGGGCCATGACGGCCTTCTTGCCGATCTGAGCCATGGCTTCGCCCAGACCCACCGAGGTGGTGGTCTTGCCCTCACCGGCAGGGGTGGGGTTGATGGCGGTGACCAGAATCAGCTTTCCGTCGGGCTGATCCTTCAGCCGCTCCATCAGCTCATCGGACAGCTTGGCCTTGTATTTGCCGTAGAACTCCAGCTCGTCCTGATCAATCCCCAGCTTTTCCGCCACCTGGGCGATGGGCAGCATCCTGGCACTCTGTGCAATTTCGATATCAGACAGCATGATGATTTCCTCCTGAAAGCTCCCGCCGCATCCCATCCGGCA
>JAQXNQ010000360.1 GCA_029098085.1 Oscillospiraceae bacterium | reverse complement strand
CCTCCTGGTACTTCCTGCGATATATTGATCCCTTGAATAAGGAAGTACTTGCCGACTACGAAAAACTGAAATACTGGTTGCCTGTTGACTGGTACAACGGCGGCATGGAGCATGTCACCCGACATCTGATTTACTCCCGCTTCTGGCATCGGTTCCTCTATGATATCGGCGAGGTGCCGGTGGAGGAGCCCTATGCCAAGCGCACCGCTCAGGGCCTGATTCTCGGCCCCGACGGCGACAAGATGAGCAAATCCAAGGGTAACGTCGTGGATCCGCTGGATGTTGTCAATGCTTACGGCGCCGATACCCTGCGCATCTATATCCTGTTCATGGGCGACTACGGTGCAAGCACCCCCTGGAGCCAGGATTCCGTCCGCGGCTGCAAGGGCTTCCTGGATGATATCTGGAATATGCAGGAGAAGGTCATCGATGGCGACAGCTACCGTCCCGAGGTCGAGGTTGCCTTCAACCGCACCATCAAAAAGGTTTCCGAAGACATCGAGAACATGAAGTACAACACCGCCATCGCTGCCATGATGGCGCTGCGCAACACCATCAAGTCCACCGGTGCTATCACTCGTAAGGAATACCGCGATCTGCTGATTCTGCTGAATCCCTTTGCCCCTCATATCACCGAGGAGCTGTTCGAGATTATGGGCTTTGGCAGCCCCATTACATCTCAGAGCTGGGTGACCTGGGACGAGGCCAGATGCGTCGAGGACACCACCGAGATCGCTGTTCAGATCAACGGCCAGGTTCGCGCCAAGCTGAAGGTCGCCACTGAAATCTCCGCCGAGGATGCCATTGCCGCAGCCAAGGCTGACGAGACCGTTGCCGCTCAGATTGCCGGCAAAACCATCGTCAAGGAGCTCTATGTCAAGGGCAGACTGGTCAATCTCGTTGTAAAATAAAACAGAAATGCAAAGCGCCGCAGCGGATTTCAGAAGTCCGCTGCGGCGCTTGCCGTTTTTATGATGAGTATATCAATCCTCGTTGACCTTCATCGCCCGCATGGCGTTCAAAATGGCCAGCACCGCCACGCCCACATCGGCGAAGACGGCAGCCCACATGTTGGCCTTGCCGATGAAGCCCAGCAGCAGGATCACGCCCTTGACCGCCAGCGCGAAGGTGATGTTCTGCCGGACGATGGCCATGGTCCGGCGGGCGATGGAGATGGCCAGCGGCAGCTTGCCCGGCTTGTCGTCCATCAGCACCACATCGGCGGCCTCCACGGCGGCGTCGGAGCCGAGACCACCCATGGCCACACCGGCATCGGCCAGCGCCAGCACGGGGGCGTCGTTGATGCCGTCGCCCACAAAGAGCAGGGTCTCCTTGCCGGTTTTTTCGGTGAGCAGCTTCTCCACTTTTTCCACCTTGTCGGCGGGAAGCAGGTCGGTGAAAGCTTCATCCAGCCCCAGCCTTTGGGCGATGGGCCTGCCGGCAGCGGCCGTGTCGCCGGTGAGCATGACCGTTTTGCGGACGCCTTTCTGCTTCAGGCCGGTGATGGCGTCGGCGGCGTCCTCCTTAAGCTGGTCGGAGATGAGGACATAGCCCCGGTAAACGCCGTCCACAGCGGTGTAGACCACCGTGCCGGGTTCGGTGACGGCGGGAACGCTGAGGCCCAGCGTGTCCATGAGCTTTTTGTTGCCGCAGCAGACCTTTTTGCCGTCCACCAGGGCAGAGATGCCATGTCCGGCAGTTTCTTCGCAGCCGCTTACCCGGGATTTATCAGGCTCCTGGCCGTAGGCGGCCCGGAGGGAGTAGGCGATGGGGTGGTCGGAGTAGCTTTCAGCCAGGGCACAGAGCTCCAGCAGTTCCTCCTCCGGGATTCCGTCGGGGTGTACCTCGCTGACCTGGAAAACGCCTTTGGTCAGGGTGCCGGTCTTGTCGAAGACAACGATGCCGGCGCTGCCGGTGACCTCCAGGGCACTGCTGCCTTTAAACAGGATGCCTTTGCGGGAGGCGCCGCCGATGCCGCCGAAAAAGCTCAGGGGCACCGAGATCACCAGCGCGCAGGGACAGGAGATGACCAGGAAGGACAGGGCCTGATAAATCCACTTGGAGAAGGGCTCAGCCAGAATCAGCGGCGGCAGCACAGCCAGCAGCACGGCAGCTAGCACCACGCAGGGGGTGTACACCCGGGCGAACCG
>JAQXNQ010000359.1 GCA_029098085.1 Oscillospiraceae bacterium | reverse complement strand
CCCCGCCTCCATCGAAAAGTACGGCGGCAGCCGGATGTATTTCGCCCCGCCTCTGGACTATGACCGGATCATCCGGCAGATTCCCCGGGGCAGGGTCATGACAGTGGGGCAGATCCGGGCGCTGTTTGCCGCCCAAAACGGCGCAGACTTCACCGACCCCATCACTGCCGGCATCTTTGTCTCCATCGCGGCCTGGGCCAGCGAGCAGCGGCAGGAGGATCCGATTCCCTGGTGGCGGGTGCTGAAGGCCGGGGGAGAGCTGAACCCCAAGTATCCCGGCGGCGAAGAGGCCCAGAAGGCGCTGCTGGAGGCAGAGGGGCATACCGTCCTGACCCGGGGCCGCACCCGGCTGCGGTTTTATGTCCAGGATTATGAGCAGAGCCTCTTCACCCCCGAAGAGATTCCCGGAAAAGGAGAGAATGACCGTTGCGACCCATTGACACCCTGACCCCGGAGGAAGCGTCCTCCATCCGCTATATCCTCCACGACATCGACGACACCATCACCGATGAAGGCAAGCTGCTGCCCGAAGCCTATGCCGCCCTCTGGGCGCTGCACGACGCAGGCTTCCGGGTCATCCCGGTCACCGGACGGCCCGCCGGCTGGTGCGACATGATCCTGCGCCAGTGGCCGGTGGACGCCGTCATCGGCGAAAACGGCGCCTTTGTGGACTATTTCGACGGCCCCCGCAAGGAGCGCTTCTTCCACCCATCGGTGCCCCGGCAGCGGCTGAGTGAAAGGCTGGAGGAGATCCGGAACGCCTGTCTCGCCGGCGTACCCGGCTGCCGGGTGTCCAAGGATCAGCACTACCGGATCTGCGACCTGGCCATCGATTTCAATGAGGACGAGCCCCGGCTGGGGCTGGAGGCCGCCCGGCAGATCAAGGCCATCTGCGAGTCCTTCGGAGCGGTGGCCAAGATCAGCTCCATTCATGTGAACACCTGGTTCGGCGATTATGACAAGGTGTCTATGGCCCGGCTGTTTTTGGAGAAAATCTTCGGCGAGACAGACATCCGGAAGAAGGTTTTTTTCTTCGGCGATTCTCCCAACGACGAGCCCATGTTCCGGTTTTTCCCCCTGAGTGCCGGAGTGGCCAACATCCGGCCCTTCCTGTCCTCACTGGAAGCTCCGCCTGCCTTTGTCACCGAAAACCGCGGCGGGCGGGGTTTTGCGGAGGGCGCGGCCCGGATCATTCAGGCCGCGGGAAGATAAAAAAGGAAATGAGTTCAACCCGGGCCAATTTTTGAGCGACCGAAGGGCACGGTTTTCCGAAACGCTTTGCTCACTTCAGCGACACGCTGTGGGATCTAACCGGATTCCATTCCCTGCGCACACAGCTTTACAGGCAGCCGGGTATCCGCACTGCCTGTTTTTTTGTCTCTTTTCCGGCCTGCAGAGAATGGATTTTTGTTGAATTTTTCGTTTGCCTGTGCTATACTGGATACAGCTGAACCTGTTTTTCAAAAAGACGGTTTTCCTCAAAGTCCGGTTCTGATCAAAAGCGGACAGACCAAAACCGCTTTCACCGGCCTTGAGAGGAGACAGCATGACCCAGTAAGTTTTTTTGCAGGCATCAGCCGTTTTCCGCCCCTGCCGGGAGGAGACGGCCGGCTTTGCCTGCTGCGAAAGGACATCCCATGGAAGTTAAAACCTATCAATGCCCCCGGTGCGGCGCGCCCCTGACCTTCAGCAGCGACAGCCAGCGGTGGGACTGCGAATACTGCCTCTCCTCCTTTTCGCTGGAGGAGCTGGACGATGTGCCGCCGGAGCCGGAGAAACCGGCAGAGGACACCCGGGAAGAGGAGCTGCCGGGCAGCGAACGGCTGCGGGCCTATGTCTGTCCTCAGTGCGGCGCCGAGATCGTCACCGACGACACCACGGCGGCCACCTTCTGCGTCTTCTGCCAGAATCCGGCCATCCTGACCCGGCAGCTGCAGGGAGAATTCCGCCCCGATCTGGTGATCCCGTTCCGGACCAAAAAGGAGGACGCCGTGGCGGCCTATCTGAAGCTCTGCCACCGCAAGCCGCTGGTGCCCCGCAGCTTCATGTCTCCCGATCGGCTGGAGAAGATCACCGGCGTTTATGTGCCCTTCTGGCTCTACGACTGCAGGGCAAACGGCCAGCTGGCCGCCAGCGCTCAGCAGGTCACCACCTGGAGCGACAGCAAATACCGCTACACCAAAACCGATCATTACCATCTGGTGCGCTCGGGACGGATGCAGTTCAGACGGGTGCCCGCCGACGGCTCTTCCAAGATGGACGATGCCATGATGGACTCCATCGAGCCCTATGATTACAGCGCCCTGGAACCCTTTTCCACCGCCTATCTGTCCGGCTACCTGGCCGAGCGGTACGATGTGGATGACCATGCCTGCTACAGCCGGGTGGAGGAGCGGATGAAGGCCACCTGCGAGGCGGAGCTGCGCAGCACCATGACCGGCTTTGCCAGCGTGCAGGTCAACCGCCGCAACTTCGACCTGAACACCCGGAAGGCTTCCTACGCCCTGCTGCCGGTCTGGCTGCTGGTTTCCACCTACGGCGGCAAGGAGTATCATTTTGCCATGAACGGTCAGACCGGCAAGCTGATCGGCACCCTGCCCGTTTCGGTCAAGCGGGCGGTGGGATGGTTCTTCGTCCTGCTGGGCGGGCTGACCGCACTCCTGTATCTGGGAGGGATGCTGTTTTGAAGCGAATTGCCGCAATACTGACGGCTCTGTTGATGTTTGTCCTGCTGCTGCCCCTGCAGGCGGCGGCCGTGGGCGGCACAGTGGTCGATTCCAAAGGCATGCTGCCTCTTGAGCTCCGGCGGGATCTGCGCTCGGCCAGCAGCAGCTTTGCCTCGGCCTACGGTCTGGATCTGGTCATCGTGGTGCAGGAAGTCAGCGGCAGCCTGAATGTGGCCGCTGACACCTTTTACACCGAAAACGGCTGCGGTGTGGGAGAGGATCAGACCGGCGTCATGCTGCTGATCGATCCCGTCCGGGATGAGATGACCATCCGGGCCCACGGGGCCGCCGTCGAGGTGTTCAACGAGATCTGGATCGACAGCTTTCTGACCGCCTCCGCCGATCAGGTGGAGCGGGGAGAGTACACCGAGGTGCTCAACGATTTTCTGTACCAGGCGGACGTCAGCTGCCAGGCGGCGCTGGAGCTGCTGCAGCAGCCCCAGAAGGCGGACGCCCTGCTGTCCAACGGCGACCTGCAGCTGGATCTGAACCAGAAGGTTTACGATTACGCCAGCCTGCTTACCGACAGCGAGGAGGAGACGCTGGCCGCCGCCGCCCGACAGCTGCTGGAGCAGTACCAGCTGGATCTGGCCGTGGTCACCATCCTGGACGCTGAGGGCAAGTCCTCCATGGAGTACGCCGACGATTTCTATGACTACAACGGCTTTGGATACGGCGAAAACCACGACGGTCTGCTGCTGCTGGTGGACATGCAGCACCGGAAGGTCTGGCTTTCCACCACCGGCTCCGCCATTTCCATGTTTCCGGATGCCCGCGCCCAGAGCATCACCGACAACGCAGCCTCCTTCCTGGTGAACGGGGATTATTTCGCCGGCTGCAGCTCGGCCCTGTCATCGATTGAATTCACCGCCCAGCGGGAGCAGGAGCTGTCCACCATCGGCGGCAGAGCCCGCCGTTCGGCCCGCCGGATTCCGCTGTACCTGCTGGTCGCAGCCGCTGCCGGCCTGATCACGGTGGCCTGCATGAGCAGCAGGGGCAAAACCGCCCGCCGGGCCTTCAGCGCGGATGACTATCTGGACCGGAGCAGCATCCGGATGCTGGTGAAAGAGGATCAGTTCATCAACTCGTCGGTAACCCGCACCCGCATTGAAACCAGCAGCGGCGGTGGAGGCGGCGGAGGCTCCTCCACCCATACCGGCAGCAGCGGCACCAGTCATGGCGGCGCGGGAAGCAGCTTCTGAGCATCATCTTTCGGGAGGTCATTATGGAAAAAAAGTATGTCATCGCCCTGGATCAGGGCACGACCAGTTCCCGCGCCGTGATTTTCGACCGGGAGCAGCATATCATCAACATCTCCCAGCGGGAATACACCCAGCGCTATCCCAAAGAGGGCTGGGTGGAGCATGATCCGCTGGAGATCTACGCGTCCCAGTACGGAGTCCTCATCGACGGTCTGCTGCTGACCGGCATCTCTCCCGAGGAGGTGGCCGCCATCGGCATCACCAACCAGCGGGAGACCACCATCATCTGGGAGAAGGCTACCGGCAAGCCCATCTACAACGCCATCGTCTGGCAGTGCCGCCGGACGGCGGACATCTGCGAGCAGCTGAAGGCGGACGGCTGGGGCGAGTACATCCAGCAGGCCACCGGTCTGCTTATCGACGCCTATTTCTCCGCCACCAAGATCAAGTGGATTCTGGATCATGTGGAGGGCTCCCGGGAGCGGGCGAGACGGGGCGAGCTGATGTTCGGCACGGTGGACACCTGGCTCATGTGGAAGCTGTCCGGCGGCAAGATCTACGCCACCGACCGCACCAACGCCTCCCGCACCATGATGTTCAACATCCGCACCCTCCAATGGGATCAGAAGATTCTGGATCTGCTGGACATCCCCCGGGAGCTGCTGCCGCCGGTTCTGCCTTCGTCCTGCGTCTACGGCGATGTGCTGATCAACGGCGTTCCGGTTCCGGTGGCCGGCGTGGCGGGCGACCAGCAGTCGGCTCTGTTCGGTCAGCGCTGCTTCCATAAGGGCGATGCCAAGAACACCTACGGCACCGGCTGCTTTTTGCTGATGCACACCGGTGACACGCCCTGCTTCAGCAAAAACGGCATGCTGACCACCCTGGCCGCCACGGCAGGGGAGCAGGTGAGCTACGCCATTGAGGGCAGCGTCTTCACCGGCGGCTCGGTGGTGCAGTGGCTGCGGGATGAGATGCGGTTCATTTCCGACTCCTCCGATTCGGAGTACTACGCCCGCAAGGTCAAGGACACCGGCGGCGTCTACATGGTACCCGCCTTTACCGGCCTGGGCGCGCCTCATTGGGACATGTTCGCCCGGGGCACCATCGTGGGCATCACCCGGGGTACCCGCCGCTCCCATATCATCCGGGCGGCGCTGGAGTCCATCGCCTACCAGTCCAAGGATCTGCTGGACGCCATTGTGGCGGACACCGGCATTCAGATCACCTCCCTGAAGGTGGACGGCGGCGCCTCCGCCAACAGCTTTCTGATGCAGTTCCAGGCGGACATCATCGACCGGCCGGTCTGCCGCCCGGTGATCTGGGAGACCACCGCTCTGGGAGCCGCCTATCTGGCCGGTCTGGCCGTGGGCTTCTGGACGGAGGAGGAGCTGCAGCAGACCAGCAAGATCGACTGTATTTATGAGCCGGACATGGATCCGGAGCACCGGGAAAAGCTGCTGGCCGGCTGGAGAAAAGCTGTCGGCCGGTCTCTCAGCTGGGCCGAGTGAAAGAAAGGAGCGCGTCATTATGATCAAAGGCATCGGACACACCGCTTACAATGTGGCGGACATGGAGAAATCGCTGGAGTATTACTGTAAAGTTCTTGGCTTTACACATGCTTTTTCCATTCCGGACAAGGACGGAAACCCCTGGATTGAGTATCTGCAGATCGGAGGTCAGTTTGTGGAGCTGTTCTACGGCAACCCCAGCCCGGCCGCTGGCTGCTCCTATGCCCATCTCTGTCTGGAGGTGGATGACATCCACGAGATTGCTGACCGGCTGGTGCAGATGGGCGCACCGCTGGACACACCGCCCATGCAGGGCAAGGACACCAACTGGCAGTGCTGGAGCCATGACCCCGATGGCAACCGGATCGAGTTCATGTATCTCAGTGAAACTTCGCCCCAGAGCAAGGCTCTGAAGGGTTGATTGCAGTCCATATACGCAAAACCCCGCCGTCAGATTCTTTCTGGCGGCGGGGTTTATCTGTGAATCGGACAGCTCTTTACAGGACGCTCAGAGCTGCATCGCGCCCCGTTTATGCAGAATCCAACGCTCCCGGTCCCGGGGATCTATGCCCCGGCGCTCCTGGACGGCGCCCAGCTCAACCGGGCAGGGCTGGTACCCGGCAAACTCGGACAGGTAGGTGCCCTTGCCGCCGGTCAGGGAGCGGAACTCCACCGGATAGTCCAGCGAGGTGGCAGCCGGCAGCAGCGCTTCCAGCGTGAAAACGCCTTCTCCGATTTCAGGGGTGTCGAAGCTGCCCCGCATGGCCAGAATATCGCCCACCACCCGGCCCAGCAGTCCCTCCGGCGCCGACAGGGTGACCCGCACCATGGGCTCCAGCAGGGTGGTGCCCGCCTGCTCCAACGCGTCCATGACCGCCATGGGAGTGGCCACGAAAAAGTCCAGGGGGTGGGTGTGGAACTGATGGCTCTGACCGTTTGTGAGGGTGAAAAGAGCGTCGGTCACCTCCCAGCCCAGCAATCCCTGCTTCAGGGCGTCGGGCAGCGCCTGGGCCACATGGTTCTGATACCGGACGGGCAGGGTGCTCTCGCCGATGGCCGACCGGAACCGGACACCGCTGCCCCGGGGAAGCGGCTCCACCTCCAGCTCGACGATGGCCCAGCAGGGCTTGGGCGCCAGATAGACCGCCCGGCCCACGCCCCGTCCGGAGGGGGTCTCCCGGTAGATGACGCTGGGGGACGAGAAGGTCACCTCCAGCTGATACCGGTCCCGGATCAGCTCGGCCAGCACCTCCAGCTGAATGACGCCGGTGACCTTCAGATGCAGCTCCCGCTTCTCCCGGATCCACTCCAGATCCAGCAGGGGATCCTCGTCGGTCAACTCCCGCAGGGCCTCGGCCAGCCGGGGCTGCAGCTCCTCCTTTTCGGCGAAGACCTGCACCGTCAGCAGCGGAACGGCCAGCTGCTCATGGTGCCGGGGCGGCTTTTCGCCCACCACGTCTCCCACGGCTGCATCGGTCAGACCGTAGACCACGCCGATTTCTCCGGCGGACAGAGTGCCCAGATCCGCCGATTTCGCCCCGAGAATCTGCCGGATCTGGCTGATCTTCTGACTGCCCCGGCCGGACAGGGAAACGGCGTCCCGGTTCTGCAGACGGCCGGAGAACAGCCGCAGGTGAGCGCCCTTGCCCATGACCGGATCGTGGCTGATGCGGTAGACCAGTCCGGAGAGAGGCCCTTCACTGCTGCCCCGGGAGGGCGGAAGCAGCCGGGCGACGGCCTCCAGCAGCTCTTTCATGCCGACGCCGTTTTTGGCGGAGCCCAGCAGCACCGGGAAGAGCTTTCCCTCCCCGGTGCCCCGGCGGAGCCACTGCTCCGGCTGACCGGGGGCAGGGGCGCGCTCCTCCAGAAAAGCCTCCTCTGCTTCCTCGTCAAATTCCGCCGCAGCGGCCAGAATCTCGTCTGCCAGCTCCTCTGCCGGGCAAACCGAGGCCGCGTCCTCTCCGGCATGCACCGCCCGCTGCAGCGGCAGGGCGGCGGGGGAGAGCTCCTTCCGGATCTGGGCCAGCACCCGCTCCGGGTCGGCGCCCGCCCGGTCGATCTTGTTGATCAGCAGCAGGGTGGGAATCTCCATGGCCCGCAGCGCCTTCCAGAGCAGCCGGGTCTGAGCCTGTACACCCTCCACTGCCGACAGCACCAGCACCGCCCCGTCCAGCACATCCAGACAGCGCTCCACCTCACCGGCGAAGTCCACATGGCCGGGGGTGTCGATGAGGTTCAGCTGCAGACCGCCCCAGTGCAGGGCCGTTTCCGAGGCCCGCACCGAGATGCCCCGCCGCCGCTCCACCTCCAGCCAGTCGGTCTGGGCGGTGCCGCTGTCCACCCGTCCCGCCGCCCGGATGGCTCCGGCCAGATAGAGCAGCTGCTCGGTGACGGTGGTTTTGCCTGCGTCGACATGGGCGAGAATCCCCATGCAAAGGGAACGTTTTTGATTCTGCTCCATAAGAAGCCCTCCCGCGAATAGACTGAGCTTATTATAGCACAGAAGCGGCCGTTCGTCGACCGCTTCTTTCATTTTGTTTACCGGTATTTGAAAACCGCCGGACGGGAAGCACCCATCCGGCGGTCATCTGCTTTATGAACCGAAGCGGGGAATCAGGTCCACCAGGTCTCGGTCATTTTGGGCTGGAAGATGATGACCTGCTTCAGGAAGGCAATGGCCTTTTCCAGACCCTCGGTGGGGGTCATCAGGCTGTCCTCATGCTCGATGCTGATGGCGCCGTCGTAGCCCGCCAGCTGCAGAGCGGAGATCATGTTCTTCCAGTAGCTGTAGTCGTTGCCGTAGCCCACCGAGCGGAACAGCCAGCTGCGGTTCATCTCGTCGGTGAAGGACTTGGTGTCCAGCACGCCGTTGACAGCGGTGTTGTAGGGATCCACCTTGGTGTCCTTGGCGTGGAAGTGGAAGATGGCATGCTCTTTGCCCAGCTCCCGGATGGCGGCGGCGGGATCGATGCCCTGCCAGATCAGATGGCTGGGGTCGAAGTTGGCGCCGATTTCGGGGCCGACAGCGGCGCGGAGCCGCAGCAGGGTGGCGGGGTTGTAGACGCAGAAGCCGGGGTGCATCTCAAAGGCGAACTTGGTGACGCCGTACTCTCTGGCAAAGGCCACCTTCTGTTTCCAGTAGGGGATCAGCTTCTCGTTCCACTGCCACTCCAGAATGTCCTGGTAGTCATTGGGCCAGGCACAGGTGACCCAGTTGGGGTTCTTGGAGTCCTCGCAGTCGCCGGGGCAGCCGGAGAAGCAGTTGATGGTGTCCACGCCCAGCTCTTTGGCCAGCTTGATGGTATTGGTCATGTCATCGTCAAACTGCTTGGCAATGGCCTTGTCGGGGTGGATGTAGTTGCCGTGACAGCTGAGGGCGCTGATCTCCAGACCGGAGGCAGCGATGGTGTCCTTGAACTCCTGCAGCTTCTGGGGATCCGCCAACAGCACAGCGGGGTCGCAGAGGGTCTTGCCGGGATAGCCGCCGGCGCCGATCTCGATGGTCTGGCAGCCCTGCGCCACCAGGTAATCGCAGACCTGCTTCAGGTTCCAGCTGCCGAACAGTACGGCCATAACGCCTAATTTCATCATGAATCTTCCTTTCGTTTATGGTTTTGGAAAATCAGTCAAAGTAAACGGGCTTGCCGGTCTTGGAGGACTCGTAGATAGCCTCCAGAATCTGGGTGACCACCAGCGCCTGCTCGGGCAGCACGCAGAGGGGCGTGCCATTCTGAATGGCGCTGTAGAAGATCTTCTGCTCCAGATCGCCGGGCTGTGCGGAGCTGCCCTCGTAGAAGTCCACGCCGCCGGCGGACAGGTCGGGGATCTCCACATACTGCTTGCCGTGCTTGACGCCGTTGATGCGGACGCCGCCGGGCTCGCCGCTCATGGTGCGCATATCGGCGCCGGCCTTGTCACCGCAGAGGGTGGTGGCCGCTTCGATGACATCCAGGGTGTTCAGGGCCCAGGAGGACTCCAGCGTAATGGT
>JAQXNQ010000358.1 GCA_029098085.1 Oscillospiraceae bacterium | reverse complement strand
GAGCGGATCATGAACGCCATCAAGGCCATCCGCAATGTCCGGGCCGAGAAGAACGTTCCCCCGTCCCGCAAGACCCATGTCTTTATCGAGACGCCCTTCGCTGAAACCTTTGAGATGGGCAAGGCCTTCTTCGAGCGGCTGGCTTCCGCCGCCGAGGTGTCGGTGGGTGAACGCTTTGAGGTGGAGAACGCCGCCCTGGCCGTCACCGACAGCGCCAAGATCTACCTGCCCATGGGTGAGCTGATCGATCTGGATAAGGAGCGGGCCCGCCTGACCAGGGAGCAGGAAGCCTGCCAGAAGGATATCGACATCATCTCCCGCAAGCTAGGCAACGAGTCCTTTGTGGCCAAAGCCCCCGAAAAGGTGGTTCAGGCCGAGCGGGATAAGCTGCAGAAGGCCGAGGAGCGGATGAAGAAGATCCTGGAGAGTCTGGCTGCGCTGAAATAAGAAGGAACTGAAAGAATCCCGCGGGGGACAGCCCTGCGGGATTCTTTGTCTGTTTTCTCTGAAAACGCTTGACAGCTTCTGCTGCAAAGAGTACTATTTACATATAAAGCTGCCCGCTTGCAGCCAAAAGGAGGAAGCATCATGAATATACAGCAGAAAATCGGCCAGCGGCTGGTGATCGGCCTTCCCGGCACCGGAATGGACGGGGATTTTGTGCGCCTGATCCGGCAGTACAAAATCGGCAACGTGATTCTGTTCCGCCGCAATGTGAAAAATTGCGCCCAGCTGAAGCGGCTCTGCGCCGACATTCAGGAGCTGGTACAGGCGGAGACCGGCTATCCTGCCTTTATCGGCATTGATCAGGAAGGCGGCTGCGTCACCCGCCTGTCGGACGATGCGGTCAATGTGGCCGGTCAGATGGCGCTGGCCGCCACCGGAGATCCGGAAAACGCCCGGCGCGCCGCCGCCCTTACGGCTCATGAGCTGCAGGCGGTGGGCGTGAATTTCAACTTCACCCCCTCGGCAGACGTCAACAACAACCCGAACAACCCCATCATCGGCGTGCGGAGTTTTTCTGACGATCCCCAGACGGCTGCCCGGTTTGTCACCGCCGCCGTTCAGGGCTATCTGGAGAGCGGCATGCTGCCCGCCGTCAAGCATTTCCCCGGCCACGGGGACACGGCCCAGGACACCCACACCAGCCTGCCCCTCATTGACAAGACGGTGGACGAGCTGGAGCAGCTGGAGCTGATTCCCTTCCGGGCGGCCTTTGAAGCCGGCTGTCCCGCCGTTATGACCACCCACATCGTCTTCCCGAAGATCGAGCCGGACGGCCTGCCTTCCACCATGTCCCGCCGCATCATCACCGGCCTGCTGAAGGAGCGCCTGGGCTTCCGGGGACTGGTGGTCAGCGACTGCATGGAGATGGACGCCATCAAGAAGTTCTTCGGCACTCCGAAGGGGGTTGTCGCCGCCCTTGCCGCCGGCGTGGATCTGACACTGGTCAGCCACACGGCCTCCCTGCAGGAGCAGTCCTTCCTGGAGGCTGTTCAGGCGGTGGAGAATGGCCGGATTCCCATGGATGAGCTGGATGCCTCGGTGGAGAAGATCCTTGCCTACAAGGCTCGTTTCTGCAAGGTGCCCGAGGATGTGGGGCCGTGGGGAACACCCGCCGCTCAGGCCGAATCCCAGACCATCCGGGCCAGATCCATCACCCTTGCCCGGGGAACCATCCCGCCTCTGGGGGAGAATCCGCTGTTTGCGGGCTGCGCCGACTTCCAGTCCGGCCTTGCCTCCAACGCTGAGACCAGCTCTCTGACCTTCCCGGAGTATATGGCGTCCCATCTGGGCGGGGAAGCGCTGGTCACTTCCTCCGATCCCACCGCTGAAGAGGTCGTCGCCGCTGCGGCAAAGGCTGCCGGACACAGCGCCGTTGTGGTCTGCAGCTACAACGGCCACATCCATCCGGGGCAGATGGCGCTGCTGAAGGCCATGGGGGAGACCGGCCTGCCCATGATTGGTGTGGCCCTGCGCAATCCCTATGACCTGAATGCCCTGCCCGACCACGCCGCCGCCATTGCCGCCTGGGACTATACCCCCATGACCCTGGCTGTGCTGGCTCCCGTCCTCAGCGGCGAACAGAAGCCCACCGGCATCATGCCGATCCGGCTGTAAGAAAAAGCCCTCCATCCGCCAGATGCGGTGGAAGGCTCGGACTGTTGAAACAGGTACCTTTGCAGTGTACAGAGTACAGGCTGCATTGAAAAGGCAGTACTTATCAGGACAGGCAATTTTTGAGCGACCGAAGGGAGCGGTTTTCCGAAACTCTTCACTTTTCACTCTTCACCATTCACTGCGTGTCACACTCTTCCTGTTCGGTACACTTTATCGACACAAAAAGCCTTCCCTTCACCAAAAGCGGTGAAGGGAAGGCTTCTTATTCATCGGAAGATGGCGCCCAGGGCGCCGAACAGTCCGGCGCTGGCAGTGCCCATGATGACGCCGGCCAGCAGGACGCCCAGCATCACCGCCAGCACGCTGGACCTGAAGTCCATATCCAGAAAGCTGGCGGCCAGGGTGCCGGTCCAGGCTCCGGTTCCGGGCACCGGAATGCCCACAAAGAGCAGCAGCGCCAGAAAAAGGCCCCGCCGTCCGGCTTTCTGCTTCAGCACCTGTCCGCCCCGCTCGCCCTTGCGCAGGCACCAGCTGAACAGACGGCCGATGTATGGCTTGTCCGCTCCCCAGACCAGCATTTTCCGCGCAAAGAAAAAGATCAGCGGTACCGGAATCATGTTGCCGATGATGGCGACCACATAGGACTCCGGCAGAGGCAGCTCCAGCAGCTGGGAGTAGGGGATAGCCGCCCTCAGCTCCAGAAAGGGCACCATGGAAAGCAGGAACACCTGCAGATATTTTCGGAACACAGAGTCTCCTCCAGGTCAGTTATTTTTCGTGGAAGAATTCCAGCAGCTCGCCGTTGAGGCCGCGGACAAAGGCCAGTCGCACGGGCAGGGGCGTCTCAGCCTGAATGACGAAGTCCTTGGGCGGAATGTGGGAGGTGGCGCCGGCTGCGAGGGCCGCTTCATAGGCCGCGTCGGGATCGTCGCAGGAAAGGGCGATGTGCAGCCATTTTTCCTGCTCGGGGATCAGGGTGTCGCCGCCGGAGAAGATCTCCAGCATGCCGCCGTCGCCGATGTCGATCATGCAGGCTTTCTTTTCGGGGGTGCTCCAGTCCCGCACCGGCTTGAAGCCCAGGGCGTTTACATAGAAGGCGACGGTCTTGTCAAAATCCGCCGCGTTGATGGCCGCGTGATGAAATCCCATTTTCATAAGGCTCTCCTTGTCCCGGCGGCAGCAGATTTTGTCACCCCCGCCCCGGCCGCCGGCAGGACGGGCATACAACCTCATTCTAACCTGTATCGCATGAAAAGGCAAGGGTGAATGTGTAAACTTTTTTGGAGCGGGGGAGATTTCGCCTCCGGGGCACCGGCGTTCGCTGAAAAATAAAAAAATTTCGGAAATTTTCGCTTTTCCACTGGACGATAGGGACAAAATGCGCTAGAATAGAGTTAACACCTGTGACATTGAAAGGATGGTCTTAAATGAAGCTGATCAAATCCAAGGATTACGCGGAAATGTGCCAGAAGGCTGCCAGAGTCTTCGCCGCCCAGATTACCCTGAAGCCCGCCTCTGTGCTGGGTCTCGCCACCGGTTCCACCCCCGTGGGCATGTATCAGGAGCTGGTCAAGAAGTACGATGAGGGCAAGGTGGATTTCAGCGCCGTCCGCACCGTCAATCTGGACGAGTATGTGGGCCTTTCCGGCGACAATGACCAGAGCTACCGTTATTTCATGAACCACAACCTGTTTGATCATGTGAACATCGACAAGGCCAATACCCATGTTCCCAACGGTCTGGCTGCGGATCCCGAGGCCGAGTGCGCTGCCTACGAGGCCATTGTGGCTTCCATGGGCGGTGTGGACATCCAGCTGCTGGGCATCGGCAACAACGGCCACATCGGCTTCAACGAGCCCTGCGACTGCTTCCCCGTTGCCACCCATCCCGTTGACCTGACCGAGAGCACCATCAAGGCCAACTCCCGCTTCTTCGCCACCATGGACGAGGTGCCCAAGAAGGCCATCACCATGGGCATCGGCACCATCATGAAGGCCAAGAAGATCGTCCTCATGGCCAACGGCAAGGGCAAAGCCCAGATCATCTATGATACCCTGTTCGGGCCTGTGACCCCTAACGTGCCCGCCTCCGTGCTGCAGCTGCACCCCGATGTGCTGGTGTATGTGGACGAGGAAGCCTTCTCCGTCCTGGCTGAGAAGTGCACCCCCGAGCAGCTGGCCGCCATTATGTAAGCGTCTCCCTTTTCCGTCCGCCGCTTCCCTTGTGGGGCGGCGGATTTTGCATGTGGAAAGGAAGAAACGGTTTATATTGCTTTTCCCGCCCGAACGTGCTACAATAAAAGCGTTTTTGAAAGCATGCGCACAATCGGACGCACCCATGAAACAGGGGAGGGAACCGGATGAACCCAATTGTGGAAATCTGCTGCG
>JAQXNQ010000357.1 GCA_029098085.1 Oscillospiraceae bacterium | reverse complement strand
TTGTCGGTTCGCTGGTGCTGATTCTTCTGGTGCCCATCATCACCTTCACCCTGCTGTTTACCAATTTTTTTCAGAAATTCTATACGCAAAAGCTGTTCTCTCTGGCTGACGCGGCCTGCAGCCGCACTCAGGTGTACTTTGAGCAGACGGTGCATCAGTGCGACCGGATCGCCGACATGCTGGAGGTTATGCCTCTGTTTCAGGTGGAGGATCCCGGCAGCACGCCGGAGCGCTGGAGCCGGATCATCAGCCAGCTGGACGATGCCCGGCTGCTCAATGAGGCACTGGTGGACATCGTCTATCAGCGGGACGATTCCGGCGTATTGTTCACCTGCAGCGCACCCATTTATGCCCCCATCGGCGTCCGGGATCAGGCGTACCGCCTGGACAGCATTCCGGAGCAGCCGGGCTTTTATCAGCCGGCCTTCCTGGGCTCGGGGCCTTCCTCCACCAGCGCGGTTCTGCCCTATACCGTTCCTCTCGAAAACGGCAGGGGAGCGCTGACCTTCTGGCTCAACGCCGAGCAGCTGCTGCCTGCCCCGGTGAACGGAGACCACCGCTTTTCCCTGATGCTGCAGGACAACGACATGACCATCTGGCAGCAGGGCACCGTCCGAAACGAGGATTTCTCTGGCGGATTCGTTTCCTCCTCCAACGGCTTTGACTTCTATAAGACCTCTACAGGTCGGTATTACCTGAAAATTTTCGCTCCTGAGGGCTGTACCGCCCGGATCAGCTTTATTCTGCCCTATGGCCTTGTCATGGGCGAGTCCGACACCATGACCCGGGTCTTTGTTCTGGGCGTCGTTATCGAAGCGGCTCTCTGCATTGCCCTGATCGTTTTTCTGACCCAGCGCAGCCTCCGGCCGGTACATGAGCTGTACGGCAGTGTGCTGAAATTCGCCCCCGAACTGCTGCCCCCGGTGGGCACCGGCGAGCTTGAGGCTGCCAGCTATGCCCTGCGGGAGCTGTCCGACCGGCAGCGGGATTTGGAGCAGCAGCGTCAGAGCGACCTCAGCCAGCGGGTGCTGCACCGGCTCTTCGCCGGCACTCTGAAGGACTTCTCCTCTCTGGACAAGCTGGGCATCCGGGACGGCGGCTGCTACGCCGTGGTCTTCTTCTCCCTCCGCCGGGAATATCCCGATGAGGTCTTTCCACCGATGCAGGCCATTCTGCAGGAGTTGCTGAAGCAGCGGGAGCGGGTCTTCTACAGCACGGAATACATCGAGGGCCGCAGCTGCCTTTATCTGCTGGAGCTGTCTCCCGGCGAGGATCCGGAGAAGCTGCTGATGCCGGTGGCCCAGGTGCTGGAGCACCGGCTGGGACGGATCTTTTATTTCGGCTGCGGCAGTCCGGTGGAGCGGGTGAGCCAGGTCTGGCGCTCCTACTGCGAGGCGCTGGCCGCTCCCGGCGGCATGGAGGAGGATCGTTTGATCTACAGCTGCGGATGTCTTCGGGCGGGGGATAATTTTGGAGACCTGTATCCCCAGGCGGAGCTGGATGGCTTGTATAACGCCATTGTTGGCCGCAACACCGAACGGGTGCGCTTTCTCTTCGATTCGCTGCTGAAGCAGATGGAGGTTTCCCGGGGCCGCTTCCTGGCCCTTTCGCTGGCTTATGCTTCCACTGTGACCCTGCTGCGGGGCGCCGATGCCCTCGGAATCGGCACCGGACAGCTTGAGCGTCCGCCCTTCCGGGACTATGAGGACGCCCGCGGCTATCTGCTGGAGCTTTCCGGACAGGTCATCCGCAGCATCCGGGAGAGCGGAGATCCCCGTCCGGAGACCGACGGCTTCGAGCAGATTCTGGTCTATATCCGGGATAATATCGACAATCCCGATCTGAGCGTTTCCCTCATCGGCGACGCCATGAATATCAGTCCCGGCACATTGGGCAAGCTGTTCCACGACCGCACCGGCACCACCATCTCCGACTATATGGGCGCCATGCGCCACGAGCATATCAAGATGCTGCTGCTGTCCACCGATCTGCCGGTCAGCGAGATAGCCAGACGAATGGGTTACTCTCAGACCTCCAGCTTCATCCGCCGCTTTAAGAGCATCGAGGGCATTACCCCCGGAGAGTTCCGGCAGAAGCAGAGAGAGCAGGGCAGTACGCTGCATTGAGCAGGGGCACTGCCGGGTGCAGTTTACAGAGAATGAAATGTCCGCCGCTTCGTTTGGGAGCGGCGGACGCTGTGTATTGCTTGTATCTTTCAGCTCCTGACTTTCATCTCCGTGCCGTTGAGTACGGCCTGCCGCAGGACTTCACCCTCATATCGCAGCTTCAGCGAGAAGAAGGGAATGTCCTGCTCCAGCAGCCGCAGGAAAATCTCGTCGCCCTCCCAGTGGGGCAGGGCAAACAGCTGCTCCCAGGGCAGCCAGCACAGCTCACCCTCGTCGCAGTCCTTCAGCTGACCGGTGAAGCCGTCGGCGGTGAACAGGTGCATGTACTCGGTGGGCCACCGATCGGAGACGAAGGTCACAATGCCCCGGTACCGGTAGCGGGTGAGGGTCAGGCCGGTTTCCTCCCGCACCTCCCGCAGCAGGCAGTCCTCAGGGCTTTCCCCCTCTTCAAACTTGCCGCCCACGCCGATCCATTTGCCGGCGTTTTCGTCCTGCTCCTTTTTGATCCGGTGCAGCATAAGGCACTGGCCTTCCTTAAGAATATAGCAGAGCGTGGTATTTTTCATGATGTTTACCGCAGCCGGTTCTGCCGAAGCCCGGGCTTCCGGCAGGCGGCGCTCCTTTCTGGGTTTTCCTTCAGTATACCACATCCGGCGGACAAAGCCAAGTGCTGAAACGGCGCACAGCCTGTCTCAAATTGTTCACAATCCGGTCAATCCCTTTGCGGAGTTTTACAGGTGACAAACGCCGGCGTTTGCGTTATAATATAATTAGCTATGTGTTCGGCTTCTGACAATTATCCCCCTGACGGGAGAAAGGATCAATATGGATCTGAACAAGCGCAACCTGTACAAGCTGTTGGGGCTGGTGGCCTTCGGCGTGCTGCTGAATTTTTCGCTGCAGCATTACGAGGTGCTGAAAAGCGGCCTCGGATGGATCATCGGGCTGCTGGCTCCCTTTCTGCTGGGCGCTGCCACAGCCTTCATTCTGAATACGCCCATGCGATTCCTGGAGCGGACGCTGTTCGGCGAGCGGAAAAAGACCCTGCCCGCCCGGAAAAACCGCCCCGGCAGGGCAGAGCTTTTTTATGAATCCTTCCGCCGGAAGATGGCCCGTCCGCTGAGCCTGGCTCTGACCCTGGCGCTGGTGGCCGGGGTGATCTTTGTGGTCATCTTCCTGATTGTTCCCGAGCTGGCCAATACCTTTCAGCTGATGGCCGCTGCTCTTCCCGGGTTTTACGCGCAGGTGCAGGAGTGGCTCAGCGCCCTGTCCGGCCAGTACCCCGAAGCGGCGGAGTTCCTCAAAAATCTACAGCTGGACTGGCAGGCACTGCTGCAGTCGGCGGTGAATTTCGTCCGCAGCAGCGGCATCTTCTCGTCGGTGTTCGGCGCGGCCACCTCGGTGGTCAGCGGTCTGGTGGATTTCTTCATCGGTGTGGTCTTTGCCGTTTATCTGCTGATGCAGAAGGAGAAGCTGGGGCTGCAGTGCCGCAAGGTGCTGTACGCCTTCCTGCCGAAGGCACGGGTGGACCGGCTGGTGGAAATCGCCCGCCTGTCGTCGGATACCTTTTCCAGGTTCCTGTCCGGCCAGTGCCTGGAAGCGATGATTCTGGGCACCATGTTTTTCATCGCCATGACCATTCTGCGGTTCCCCTATGCGCTGCTGATCGGCGTGCTGGTGGCCTTCACCGCCTTGATTCCCATCTTCGGCGCCTTTATCGGCTGCATTGTGGGCGCCTTCCTGATCCTCATGGTGGATCCGGTGAAGGCTTTGTGGTTTGTTGTGCTCTTCCTGGTGCTGCAGCAGCTGGAGGGCAATCTGATTTACCCCAAGGTGGTGGGCAACTCGGTGGGCCTGCCCTCCATCTGGGTGCTGGCAGCCGTGAGCATCGGCGGCAGCATGATGGGCGTCGTGGGCATGCTGGTGTTTATTCCCCTCTGCTCGGTGCTGTACACCCTGCTGCGGGAGGCCACCAACCGGCGGCTGCGGCAGAGAAACCTGAAGGTGCAGTAGCCTGCGCCGGAGAAGCTCAGATCTTGAAGGCTTCGGCCTTTTCGGGAGGAAATAATCATGAAAAAAATGCTTAGCCTGATTTTCAGCCGGGTGGTGCTGGTGGGCGTCAGCCTGCTGCTGCAGGTGGCGGCGCTGCTGATTATGCTGCTGCGGTTTGAGCAGTATTTCAGCTACTTCTATGCCTTCTCCATCCTGCTGAGCATCATCGAGATGATGGTACTGCTGGGCAGAAAGAGCGATCCCGCCTACAAGATCGCCTGGCTGATTCCCATCATGGCCTTCCCGCTGTTCGGCGGATTTTTCTACCTGCTGTTCGGCGGTGTGCGCCTTTCCAGCCGTACCCGGAAAAAGATGGCGTCCATTGCTACCCGCACGGCGGAATCTTTGAAGCCGGACGAGGAGAAGATTGAGGCTATTGCCGCCCAGGATCCCTCTGCCGGCACCCAGTGCCGCTATATTCAGCACGGCGCCGGATTCCCGGTCTATCAGGGCACCAGTGTGGAGTATCTGCCTTTGGGCGAGGTGAAATTTGCCCGGATGGTGGAGGAGCTGGAAAAGGCGGAGCATTACATCTTTCTGGAATACTTCATTCTGGAAGGCGGCACCATGTGGGACACAATTCTGGAGATCCTGCAGCGCAAGGCGGCTCAGGGGCTGGATGTGCGGGTCATCTATGACGATCTGGGCAGCATCAGCACCCTGCCCGCCCACTACGACCGCCAGCTGGAGAAGATGGGCATCCGTGCCTGCGCCTTCAACCCCTTCCTGCCGGTGCTCAACTCCCGGCTGAACAACCGGGACCACCGGAAGATCTGCGTCATCGACGGCCACATCGGTTTTACCGGCGGCATCAACCTGGCCGATGAGTACATCAACGCCTATCCCAAGCACGGCCACTGGAAGGACTCGGCCATTCTGCTGCGGGGGGACGCGGTCTGGAGCCTGACCGTCATGTTCCTGACCATGTGGGATTACATCCGCGGCGAGAACGAGGATTATGAGCTGTTCCGTCCCAGTCGCTACCAGCTGGAGCCGGTGCCGGATGATGGCTATGTACAGCCTTTCTCGGACAGCCCGCTGGACGATGAGCCGGTGGGAGAGAATGTCTACCTGAATCTGGTCAACAAGGCCAGACGCTATGTCTATATCACCACGCCCTATCTGATCATTTCGGACGAGATGGTCAATGCCCTGGCCAACGCGGCCAAGGGCGGCGTGGATGTGCGGATCATCACCCCCCATGTGGCGGACAAGTGGTTTGTCCATGCGGTGACCCGGGCCAATTATCAGGTGCTGGTGGATCAGGGCGTCAAGATTTATGAGTACACCCCCGGCTTTATCCATGCCAAGTCCTTTGTGGTGGACGATGAGTGGGGCGTGGTGGGCACCATCAATCTGGACTACCGCAGTCTCTACCTGCATTTTGAATGTGCCACCTGGCTGTACCGCTGCAGCTGCCTGAAGGACCTGAAGGAGGACTTTCTGAGAACCCAGGAGCTGTCCGGACAGATCACGCCGGAGAGCTGCCGTCAGGTGTCGCTGCCCAACCGGCTGATCCGGTCGCTGCTGAGAATGTTCGCACCGCTGATGTAAGAAATCTCCCATATTCCATAAAAGTCATTGATTTCTTAACGAAGAATTCACGGATTTCCATAAAAAATTTATCCTCCCCGAGCCTCCTTTATGCTATACTTAGGGTGTAGAGAAAACTGATCGACAATGCCGCGGCACGCCCGGCAGCGGAGGTGCGTCTTGATATGAACATCCTGCATTTTATCACACTCAAGCATGAAGTCGCTTACCTGTACGCCGATTACACCCTGCGGCAGGCGCTGGAGAAGATGGAGTATCACCAGTATTCTGCCATTCCCGTCATCGACCGCAACGGTTTGTATGTGGGCACCATCACCGAAGGAGATCTCCTGTGGGAGATCAAAAATCATTATTCACTGGACATCAAAAAAGCGGAAAACCAGCTGCTGTCCGAAATTCCCCGCCGCACCAGCAATCGGGCGGTGCGGATCGGAACCAGTATCGAAGAGCTGGTAGCCACCTCCATGAATCAGAATTTTGTGCCCGTGGTGGATGACCGCGGGGTCTTCATCGGGATTGTCAAGCGGAAGGAGATCATCCGCTACTGCTATGAGCTGGCTTTTCCCGAAAGCCGGCCGGATTCGACGCTGCGCCTGTCGGTAAAAAAGACTGGCAGCTGAGGCAGCTGCGGGCAGCGCAGGAAAGGCTGGAATAGTACTTACATAGAAGTCCCCGGGCGGCAAACCGTCCGGGGACTTCTGCATGGAAGGCTCCTCTTTCAGGTCTCCCGCATAGTATGGCGGGAAAGGGGGCGGGGAGATGCGGGCGAGAAAGCGGGGCAGTTTTCGGAAAAAGCTGACGGCGCTGCTGCTGGCCGGGGCTTTGCTGGGAGGCTTTCTGGCAGCGGACCGGCAGCTGCGCCGGGCAGTGTCGGAGCTGGTGCCCTACCGGGTCCATCAGCTGGCCATGGAGCTGATGAGCGAGAGCGCAGACCGGGGAAGGCGGGAGGCGGGGCAGCTGGTGACGGTGACCACCGTGCCGGACGGCTCGGTCTCCTCGGTGCAGACCGACACCGAAGGGGTGATCCGGGTCCAGGCAGCCGCCCTGGAGACGCTGCAGGAGCGTCTTTCCGGTCTGGGGGAGCGGGAGCTGACCGT
>JAQXNQ010000356.1 GCA_029098085.1 Oscillospiraceae bacterium | reverse complement strand
GTTCTCGAAGTTGACCAGACGGCCCTGAGCATCGGTGATCCGGCCCTCGTCCAGAATCTGCAGCAGGATGTTCATGACGTCGGGGTGGGCCTTCTCGATCTCGTCGAACAGCACCACCGAATAGGGACGGCGGCGAACCTTTTCGGTCAGCTGTCCGGCCTCATCAAAGCCCACATAGCCGGGAGGCGAACCGATGAGCCGGGATACCGTGTGCTTCTCCATGTACTCGGACATATCCACCCGGATCAGGGGATCCACCTTGTCGAACAGACCCTCGGCCAGCACCTTGCACAGCTCGGTCTTGCCGACGCCGGTGGGGCCGACAAAGATGAAGGAGGCGGGGCGCTTTTTGGCGCTGAGCCGCACCCTGGAGCGGCGGATGGCGGCCACCACCGCGTTGATGGCGGCGTCCTGGCCGATGATCTTCTCCTTCAGCTCCCGCTCCAGCTGGCGGAGCTTCTCGCCCTCGTCCTCGCTGACCTTCTCGGCGGGGATGCCGGTCCACAGCTCGATAACCCGGGCCATGTCGTCCATGGTGACCCGGACGTTTTTCGCCTGGGGCTCCAGCTCCTTCAGCTTCTCCCGGGTGACGACGATATCTCCCTTGACCTTGGCAATGGCTTCGTAGTCAGTGCTCTCGCTGTCCATCAGCTCCTGTTCCCGCTCCTGCAGCTCCTTCAGGTGCTTGTTGAGCTTCTCCACATCGGTGAGAATGGTGCTGCGGATGGAGGCGCAGGCCGCCGATTCGTCCAGCAGGTCAATGGCCTTGTCGGGCAGGAAACGGTCGGTGATGTACCGCTCGGAGAGGTTGGCGCAGGCGATGAGGATGTCGTCGGGGATCTGCACCTTGTGGTGATTCTGATAGTATTCCCGGATGCCCTTCAGAATTTCGATGGTCTGAGCGAGGGTAGGCTCCTCCACCTTGACCGGCTGGAACCGGCGCTCCAGAGCGGAGTCCTTTTCGATGTTCTTGCGGTACTCGCCGAAGGTGGTGGCACCGATGACCTGAATCTCACCCCGGGACAGGGCGGGCTTGAGGATATTGGCGGCGGTCATGGAGCCCTCGGAATCGCCGGTACCCACCAGCGTGTGCACCTCATCGATGAACAGGATCACGTTGCCCTTGGCCCTGACCTCATCGATCAGGCCCTTGACCCGGCTCTCAAACTGGCCCCGGAACTGGGTTCCGGCCACCAGGGCGGTCATATCCAGCAGGTAAACCTCCTTGTCCAGCAGCCGGAAGGGCACGTCGCCCGAAACGATCTTCTGGGCAATACCCTCGGCGATGGCGGTCTTGCCGACGCCGGGCTCGCCGATCAGGCAGGGGTTGTTCTTCTGACGGCGGGACAGAATCTGAACCACCCGGGCGATCTCCTGATCCCGTCCGATGATCCGGTCCATGCCGCCGTTTATGACCTTTTCGTTGAGGTTGGTGCAGAAGCTGTCCAGATACTTGCGGCGCTTGTCCTTACGGCTCCGGGGACGGGAGGGGCGCTCGGACTGGGGCATGCCGTCGGCGGTGGGCTCTTCGGGCAGCTCCTCTTCGTCCGAAGCGGGAATGATGCCGTCCTCTCCCCCACTTTTGCCGAACATCTTCTGCAGGAAGGACGGCATGGTGTCGGCGCCGCCCATCTCAAACATGCTGCCATCTCCCATCTGGGCGTCGAAATCGTCCAGATCCTGCTGGGTGATGCCCATCTGGTCCATCATGGCCTTGACCTGGGGAAGCCCCAGCTCGGAGGCGCATTTGAGGCAGTAGCCCTCGTTGACCATTTCTTTTCCGTCGAACTTTGCCACAAACAGCATGGCGGGGCGCTTTTTACATTTACAGCAGAGCATATCCATGTATCAGGTTTTCCTTTCTAAGAAAGAAGTGAATCATTCACTCAATGATCGCAAATACAGCTTCAGGGGAAGCACCTCCCAGTGTTCCCCCTTTCATTATAGTCTCTGGTTCCTTTTTTTGATTTCTTTCAGGTAAAAAATAAATGACAAAATCATGAAAATTGCCGGGACGGCCATCAGAGGGTACAGCCATTGATCCGGGAAGCCGGGGAAAATCAGCAGCAGGAAAAAGATGGCGTACAGGGAAACCGTCGCCGCCTTGCCGTACCATTTGGCCGGGGGTGAGTTCCGCCAGGAGCGCAGCAGGAAATAGCCGATGGAAACCAGGGTCACTTCTTTGACAACATACAAAACCATCAGAATTCGCAGCGGCGGATGACGAATGGCCAGGCAGCAAACCACGGCCAGAATGGTCACCTTGTCGGCCAGAGGATCGAGAAACTGTCCCAATTGGGTAATCAGGTGATATTTGCGGGCAATAAAGCCATCCAGCACATCGGTGAGACCGGCCAGCAGCAGAATGATCAGCGGCATCAGCACAAATCCGCCGGGCGGGCAGAAAAAGCAAAGCACAAACAGCGGCACCAGACAGAGCCGGATCACCGTCAGACAATTGGGCAGATTCATACGGCTTTCCCCTCTCTTACTTCAGGGCGGCCCAGCTGCCGCTGAAGGGACTGAATTTGTACAGCAGCCGGAAGATATAGGTTCCGTCGATGATCTCCTGATTCAGGAAGGGGATCTTGCCGCCGCTGATGGAAATGAGAAAACGAATGACCAGTACCGTGACGCAGAGCATCAGAACCGCCTGAATCAGGCCCATGGCGCCGCCTGCCAGGGTGTCGGCGGTGCCCACCAGCGGAAATTTCCGCAGGTTGCGCAGGGTCTCGCTGATGGCGCTGAGAATCACCTTCAGGGCGGCGAAGAGCAGCAGGAAAAACAGGCTCTGCATCACCACGAACAGCACCGGATACAGGACCTCATCCACCAGCGTCGCGCTCACCGAGGACGCAGAGCTCAGCAGCTGTCCCTCCAGCCCGGAGGCGATGTCGCTGCTGCTGCCGAAAAAGCCGTAGACCATGTTCCGCAGAAAGCCCGGAACCCCCTGCAGTGCTTTGGAAACCTGCAGCGTGATGTCGGCGTCGGAAACGGTGGCGGCCAGCGCCTCCGACACATCCGCGATCAGACGATCCCGCAGAAACATCTGGTAGACCGTCAGGGCCAGCACCCGGCTGCCGATGTAGGCGCCCACGCAGCTGACCAGATAGCCGCCGGCGTTGACCAGCGATACCAGAAAACCCTTGCGCAGCCCGCCGATCACCGTGCAGATCAGAATCAGCAGAACCAGAGCGTCCAGAACAAGGGCCGCGATCTGTGCCAAGTTCATGAGAAAACCCCCTCGATATAGTGAATAGATAATAGTGAAAAGTGAAGAGTGAAGGTACTCCGTTCGCTTCGCTCACTTGAAATAAATGGCGGAAAACAAAAGGTTTCTATTCTGAACTGCCGCGCTGCGTACCGGAAAATTTCCGATGATTCAGTGAAGAGCAGCAGCGGGCTTGCTTCCGGTTCTCCGCTTCTTCGCAGGCCCGATTTACCGAAGCTCTCCATGATTCATTCTTCACGATTCACTGGCAGAAGATGTCCCGGCATCCTCTCTCCATCTGTCCAGCTGGTTGGCGCTGAGCAGGTAAACGCCGCCATCCGAAGCCTCCAGCTTGAAGACGTCCGAGCTGATGGGCAGCTGCTCCAGCGGCTCCAGGGCGCGGTCAAACCGCTGAACGACGCTCTTTTCCAGCACATAAATGCTTTCGCCGTCCGAGGCCAGATCCAGTCCCGAGCCCCGCACCTGTACGCTTTTCTGTTCGCCGGTGCTGCTGACCCGGATCAGGGAGAAGGACAAACCGGCGGCGTCCGAGGTGATCAGCACCGTATCGGTTTCGGTAAAGCAGAAGTTCTGCAGGGTGCTGGTCAGGGGCACCCGGGTGATTTCGCCCTTGCCGTCCAGCTGATAGAGCAGGTTGTCGCAGAGCAGATGGACGCTGCCGTTTTTCTTGCAGTCCACCGCCAGCGGCAGAGCGCCGGGGAAGGACCAGACCTCCGCCTCGGCGCCGGTGTCCTGCAGATCCAGCAGATAGAGCCGTCCGGCCACGTCGCCGTCCTCAAAGCCCACCGCTGCCACGGCCAGGGTGCTGCCGTCATAGGAAAAGGCCACGTCCAGCACCTGATCCGAAACCGAATACCACCGAAGCACCTCCTTGTTGGACTTGCCGTAGACGGTGACGCTGGCGGCGTAGCGGGATTCGGAGGTGACCAGCGCGTAGCTCTGCTTGCGGCCCATGGCGCCAGTGAGGATGGTGTTCTCCATACGAGCATTATAATGCAGACCGCCCTCGCTGTCAATCCGGTAGCCGTAGCCGCCCCGGTCGTAGGTCAGCAGCCGTCCGCCGCCGGACTTGATCACCGGGTTGGTGTACTGGTGGTTGAAGCTGTACCGGGAAGCGCCGTTTCCGTCAAAGAAGATGGTTTCCTCAGCGGTCAGCAGCACCACCCCGCTCCCCACCTTGCTCAGAGCCACCGGGTTGACACCGTTCATGGCCACCGGGAAGCTGTGGTCGGTGACCACCGTGTCCTCGCCGCCGTTCTTGGCGGTCTGGGCCAGCTGGTTCAGGTCGTAGTTGCGGTAAAAATAGATGCCGACGATCACTGCCGCCAGCAGCGTCAGAGCCGACAGAACCGCCAGCAGCCGGTTGCGCAGCTTCTGCAGCTTCTTTTTCCGCCGGTAGGCGTTGATGTCGTAGGTGTTGGATGAACCCGGAGGCGCGGGGCGGTTCCCGGGAGGGCGTTTTATGGACAAAGGAAAGCTCCTTTCCGTGAAAAAAATCAAATGTCCAAAAAGAAATGCGTGCCGGCGAACGGTCGTAGGGGCCGGCCATCGGTCGGCCCGCAGTCAACTGAATCCCGCCGTTTGGGATAACCTTCGGGAGCGCAGTGCGCTCCCTGCGCTTTCCGTCACGTCTCCTGAAAAAGCCGATACGCACTCACGCAGAGAAGGTTCTCCCACGCGCAAGAAGGACGTCCGCCACGCGCCGGTATCAGCTGATGGCTGCAGCGCTGTTTTCCTGCGCTGGCGGCTCAGTCGCTCCGACTGAGAGACCTTCTTGCAGCTTTCCCCGCAGGGGAAAGCGCTCATAGCTGACCCGGTTCAGGTACAGTCCCTGAGCCGGCGCCGTGATTCCGGCCTGCTCCCGGTCACGGGAGCGGAGGATGGCGGTCAGGTCGCCCTCGTGAAGCCGTCCCAGAGGGCAGAGCAGCAGGGTGCCAGCCATAATCCGGACCATGTTGTAGAGGAAGCCGTCCCCGGCCACCGTAAAGGTGACCATCTCCCCTTCCCGCTTCACCGAAGCGGCGTAGATGGTGCGGACGGCGCTGCCCTCCTTGCCGCCGGTGCTGCGGAAGCCGGAAAAATCGTGAGTGCCGACAAATTCCCCGGCGCATCGGTTCATCAGCTCCGCGTCCAGCGGGTATTTGTAGTGAAGAGCCAGTCCGTCCAGAAAGGGATTCTTCACCGGAGCGTTCCAGATGCGATAGACATACTCCTTCCAACAGACACTGTACCGGGCGTGAAAATCCGGCGGCACCTCCCGGCAGCTTTTGACGGCGATGTCGTCGGGCAGCAGATTGTTCAGAGCGATGACCGCCGCTTCGGGCGGAATCCGCTGGTCGGTATCCATATGAAAAAAGTATTGATTGGCGTGTACGCCGGTATCCGTGCGGGAGCAGCCGGTAATGGCCTCCCGACGCTTGAATACCCGCTCCACCGCGTCCTGCAGCGTCTCGGCCACCGAAAGGGCGTTCTGCTGCACCTGATAGCCATGGTAGCGGGTGCCCGCGTAGGCAATCTCAAAGAGAAGACGGCGCAGACGGATCACACCTTTCGTTGGAGATGAGAGAGAAAAGATACAGTCGATGAAAGACGGCGGTTTTGTTCAATAATCAGAAGACGA
>JAQXNQ010000355.1 GCA_029098085.1 Oscillospiraceae bacterium | reverse complement strand
CCTGGCCCGATGCGCTTTCGGTGGTGGATCCGGTCATGGGCGACCATGGAAAGCCTTACAAGACCTACACGGCTGACATGTGCGCCCGCATGGGCAATCTGGTTCGGGTCGCGGATCTGATCACGCCCAATCTGACTGAAGCGGCCATCCTGCTGGGAGAGCCTTATCCCACGGCGCCGCTGCGGCAGTTTGAGGCCAAGCGGATGCTGGCCCGGCTCAGCGAGCTGGGGCCCCGGCTGGTGACGGTCACCGGCGTGGAAATGGCCGACGGTCACATCTCCAATCTGGGCTATGACCGGGAGCGGGGAGACTACTGGCGGGTGGACTGCAATTATGTTCCGGCCTCCTATCCCGGCACCGGCGACATCTTCGCAAGCGTGCTGGTTGGTTCTTTGCTGGGGGGCGACAGCCTGCCCATGGCCATGGAGCGCTCCAGCCGGTTTCTGGAGATTGCAGTGCGCACGACCTTCAGCTATGGCAGCGACACCCGATACGGCGTCATGCTGGAGTCCTGCCTTTCCTGGCTGACCAAGGAGCAGACGCTGGATCGCTACCGGCTGCTGTAAGGGCCAGAACCTTCTGATCCCTGAGAAAAATTATCAGAAGGGAGATTTTCTCTATGTCCTCTGCCACCACTCAAAACAAAAAACTGCTGAAGCTGGTCTCTGTCGGCCTGATGGCTGCCCTGGTCTTTGTGGGCAACTATATGCAGATCAAAATTCCTGTCTCCATCGGCGATGTGACTCGTGTTCACCTGGGCAACTCCATGTGTCTGCTGGCCGGCCTGCTGTTCGGGCCCGGCATCGGCGGTCTGGCCTCCGGCATCGGCGCCGGTCTGTACGACCTGTTTGATCCCGTCTACATCATTTCCGCTCCCTACACCTTCTGCTCTAAGTTTGCCATGGGATTTGTGGCCGGCCTTCTGAACCGGAAGCTGGCCGGGGAAGAGCGGCATTACAAGCCCTGGGGCGTCATCCTGTCCGGTGTCATCGGACAGCTGGTGTATATCTTCCTGTATCTGCTGAAGTCCTATGTGTCCCTGCGGCTGGTGGGCACCGCCTCCGGCGCGGCTCTGGTGGCTGTGCTGCCCAAAATCGCCACCTCCAGCGTCAACGCGATCGCGGCTGTGGTGATTTCGGTTCCGCTGTTCTTCGCGCTGAAGAAGGCCCTGAGCCACACCGGCTTCATGGCCATTATCAACGAGAAGAAGGAGGCAAGCGGCTGGTGGAATCCGGTCACGGTGATTCTGACCGCTTACTGCTGCGTCATCACCCTGGCCTTCACCATGTATCTGTCCTCTGTGAGCAAAATTGAAAAGGCTCAGGCGGAAAAGGAAGCCGCTGTTTCCCAGCAGTTGGCCGACTATGAAGCCAAGCTCGATTATCTGGCTGATGAGCTGAACATCACGCTGCCTGAGACGGAAAGCAAAGCTGAATAAAAAACACGAAAGGCCCGGATCCGCTGTGAACCGGGCCTTTTTGCGTCAGGATTTTCTGGTAAATTCTTTTCTGCATCTGGGGCAGACAATCCGGATTTTTCCCTTGCCTTTGGGAACCCGTACATGCTGTTTGCAGTTGGGGCAGGAGAAGTACCGGTGGGTTTTCCGGTCTCTCCACATCCGCATCCAGAGCTTTCCCCTTTCCAGCATGGGACGGAAAAATTTTGCCGCTGCGGCGTTTTCCTTCCGTCTGGCTTCGATATTCCGGGAGAGCATCCGGAACAGCACCACGCCAAAGCAGACATAGGATAAAAGCAGCAGGGGCAGCCAGCCCACAAAGCTGTTTGTCAGGGTCAGAATCATGCCCAGAACCACGATTCCCACACTGAGCCCATCCACACCATATCGTCCCATCATAAACCGCTGCAGCCAGTTCATTGCCATTCCTCCCGCTGTGAATTTCAGTCCATATAATTCTATCCTAAAAGGATTCCGCCCGTTTGTCAAGAATGCTGCGAAAGAGTTTTCATCCGCTTCACCGGCGGTTAACAAACCGTGAAAAGATTGCATTTTTCAATATGCGGATGATCTGCCGAACTGTACAGGAAAATTTCCGATTCTCTGCGAAAAAGGATGCTTTCGCTTGATTTTTAACGGAATCTGTTTTATCATAAGGGTGACCCATATTCTTGTGCCCACAAAGGAGAGAAGACCATGCACACCAAGTACTGCACCCGGTGCGGCTCTATTCTGGAAAACGGCGCGGCGTTCTGCAGCGAATGCGGCGCCCGCGTGACGGATGCCACGGATATTCAGGGCTACGGCTACACTTCCCCGGACGACCAGTCCAGAAGCGCCGCTCCGGCTGAATCTCCGTCCTTCCCCGCAGAAGACACTTCCGCCTCCGCAGACGGTAGCACTGCTCAGCAAGGCGGCGATGAAGAGGAGCTTTCCTACTACAACAACCGCAAGGACGGCTCTGCTCCGGCCTCCGCTGGCTGGCAGAGTGCCGATCCCTTTTCCGACGTGCCCCGCGCGCCCGATGTGCAGCCTTCTGAGGATTACTGGCAGAATGCTCCCCGACAGGATACTCCGCAGCAGACGCCTCCCGCCCAGAGCTGGCAGACTCCGCCCAGCGCTCCCCAAAGCAATACCGGCTGGCAGCAGAACGCTGGCGGCTTCCAGCAGATGAACGGCCCCGCGCCTGCTCCCGCCGGCAGTCAGAAGACGGTGATTCTGATCCTGGGCGTTGTGGCGGTGGTATTTGCCGTGCTGTTTCCGATCATCACCTATCCCTGCGCCATCGTCGGTCTGGTACTGGCCAGCAAGGCCAAAAAGGCCGGTGAGGAGGTTCGCAACGGTCAGATCCTCTGCATCATCGGTCTGGTGCTGGCGATTCTCAACTCGGTTTTCGGCGCGCTGATCGGCATTATTACGGCCATCGGTCAGCTTGGCTTCTACTATTGAGTGATTGCTGCAAAAACAGCCCGCCTTCCTGTGAAGGCGGGCTCGTTTCATGTCAGGGAGATCAGTACTGTCTGCCCCAGTAGACCAACTTTTTGGCGGGACGGCCGCAGCAGACGCAGGTGTCGCCGATGGGCTCTTCACCGAAGGGAATGCAGCGGGATTTGATGCCGGTCTCATCCTTGATCCGGTTTTCGCATTCCTCATCGCCGCACCACATGGCGCGAATGAAGCCGCTCTTTTCGTTGGCAATCTGGGTGAACTCGTCCCAGCTGTGAGCATCCCAGGTGCGGTTTCTGCGGTTTTCCAGGGCCTTCTCGTACAGTCCGTCGTGCACGGCCTGCAGAGCGGCGGGAACGGCGGTCTCCAGCTCGTCCAGGGAAACGATGATCTTTTCTCTGGTGTCCCGGCGAACCAGCACGCACTGGTTCTGCTCCATATCCTTGGGGCCGATTTCCAGCCGCAGGGGCACGCCCTTCATCTCGTACTCGGCAAACTTCCATCCGGGAGAATTGTCGGAGTCGTCCAGCTTGACCCGTACGGTGCCGGACAGCCGCTGCTTCAGCTCCTCAGCCTTGTCCAGAACGCCGGGCTTGTGCTGAGCGATGGGGATGATGACCAGCTGAATGGGAGCGACGGCGGGGGGCAGCACCAGACCGTTGTCGTCGCCGTGGGTCATGATGATGCCGCCGATCAGACGGGTGGAAACGCCCCAGGAGGTCTGGAAGGGATAGGCCAGCTTGTTGTCCCGGCCGGTGTACTGGATGTCGAAGGCACGGGCAAAGCCGTCTCCGAAGAAATGGCTGGTACCGGACTGCAGCGCAACGCCGTCGTGCATCATGGCCTCGATGGTGTAGGTGGATTCGGCACCGGCAAACTTTTCCTTGGGGGTCTTTTCACCCTGCAGCACCGGCATGGCCAGAGCGTCCCGGCAGAAGTCCGCGTAGATGTGCAGCATCTGCAGGGTTTCGGCCTTCGCTTCCTCGGCGGTTTCGTGCATGGTGTGGCCTTCCTGCCACAGGAACTCGGAGGTGCGCAGGAAGGGACGGGTGGTCTTTTCCCACCGCATGACCGAGCACCACTGGTTGTACAGCTTGGGCAGATCCCGGTAGGAATGGATGATGTGGGCATAGTGCTCACAGAACAGGGTCTCGGACGTGGGGCGCACACAGAGCCGGTCGGCCAGCTTCTCACTGCCGCCGTGGGTCACCCAGGCCACCTCGGGGGCAAAGCCCTCCACATGATCCTTTTCCTTCTGCAGCAGGCTCTCGGGGATCAGCATGGGCATGTAGACGTTTTCGTGACCGGTTTCCTTGAACTTTGCGTCCAGGATCCGCTGAATATTTTCCCAGATGGCATAGCCATAGGGCCGCAGGATCATGCAGCCGCGTACGCTGGAATAATCGCAGAGCTCCGCCTTTTTGACGATGTCGGTATACCAGCGGGCAAAATCTTCATTCATTGAAGTAATGGCTTCCACCATTTTTTTCTGCTGTGCCATAACAGATTCTCCTTTTTCCATTTGCGGCCCGGCTTCAGGACGGGCCATTCAACTTATTATAGCAAATAGCAGGCAAGGTTGCAACTGCCTGCGGCGGAAAGATCGAAAAAATCGCGGTATTTCTCTTTCTTCATAATCAAAGGTTGCTATTTGGCGTCAAAAAATGTACAATAAAAGAAACACGAGAAAAGGAGGAGCTTGCATTGCAGATTCTTTTTGTTTCCGATTATGTCTGCCCCTACTGTCTGGTGGCCAAGGAGGCGCTGAAGCAGGCGTTGGCCGAGACCGGCATGGAGGCGGAGATCACTTGGCAGCCCTATGAGCTGACGCCGGAGTCCCGGGAGCGGGTGGATACTTGGCACGATGAGAAGCGCCGGGCCAACTATCAGATTCTGGTGGAGCCCTGCGCCCGGCTGGGACTGGATATGAAGCTGCCGCCCCATGTGATCCCCCGGCCCTATACCCGGCTGGCCTTTGAGGGCTGGTTTTACGCCTGTGAAAAGGGGCGGGGCGAGGAGTACAACGATCTGGTCTACCGCGCCTACTTCGTGGAGGAGCAGGACATCGGCGAGCCGGAGGTGCTGGCCGGACTGGCCCGCCGGGTGGGGCTGGACGCCGATGATTTTGCCGCGGCGCTGCAAAACGGCAGCTATACCGCTGCTGAAAAGGAAGCGGTGGCGTACGCGCGGAACGTTCTGAAGCCGCAGGGCGTGCCGACCGTCTATATCAACGGGGAAAAGATTTCCGTCCGGGAATATACCAAAGAGGAGATGATCGCCATCCTCCGGCAGGAAGCCGATAAGGATGCCGGCCCCGGTTTTTCCTGCGGAGATGACGGCTGCGGCTTTTCCTGCGGTGAGGATGGCTGCGGTATGGCATAAAGGCGGCTCTGCCGCTCGACAACAAGGAGGAACAAACATGAGACTTTGTGTACCGATTCCCTGCTTCTTTTCTTCGATGGATTTTTGTGACGCCATCCGCGAGGTGCGGAAGCTGGGCTTTGATGCGGCCGAAACCTATGACTGGAAAAGTCTGGATCTGGACGCCGTCCGGGCCGCCTGTGCGGAAACCGGCGTAGAGCTGCTCAGCATGTGCACCACCGAGTTCCGCATGACCGACCCGGCCTTCCGGAAGCAGTGGCTGGACGGCCTGCAGGAGAGCTGCAAAGCGGCAAACCGGGTGGGCGTAAGGCGGCTGATCACCCAGGTGGGCCCCGACACCGGTGCGCCCCGGGAGGAACAGCACGCCAGCATCGTCGCTGCCCTGCGGGAGGCCAGGCCCATTCTGGAGGCATCCGGCGTTACGATCATGATCGAGCCCCTCAACACACTGGTCAACCATCCCGGCTACTATCTGTGGTCTGCCGTGGAGGCTTTCGACATCATCCGGGAAGTGGATCATCCGCTGGTCAGGGTCGTTTATGACATCTATCATCAGCAGGTGATGGAGGGCAATATCATCCCCAATATCACAAACAATCTGGACTGCATCGCCCATCTGCACAGCGCCGGGCATCCCGGCCGCCATGAGCTGCAGTACGGAGAAAACGATTATAAGGTCATTTTCGCCGCCGTGGACAAGGCCGGCTATACCGGCAGCTGCGGACTGGAGTACAATCCGCTGATGGATCCGGAGGAGAGTCTCCGGGAGGTTCGCCGCCTGTATCTGGGCGAGTAAGCGGCTTTATGGGAAACGCGGATGCCTGAAGCCGGAAGGAGGCCCTGCCATGACGGAAAAGAAGATCATTTCCATCCTCTGCGCGGTGACGGCGGCCTCCTTTCTGTTTGTGGGCGGCTGGCTCATGGGCAGAGGGAGCCGGAGCGAAGGATTGACGGCCCTTCCTCCGTCTGTCTCGGCGGAAGCGGGCAGCTCTGCGGAGAAGGAGCAGTCTGAAGCAGCTGAAGCTTCTCCCGGAGAAGTTTCCTTTCCCATCGACCTGAACACGGCGGATGCAAAGCAGCTGATGGCTCTGCCCGGCATCGGCGAGACGCTGGCCGGAGAGATTCTGGCCTATCGGGAAGCCCACGGCGGTTTTCTGCAGAAGGAGGAACTGCTGCAGGTCAAGGGAATCGGCGAGAAAAAGTATGAAGCGCTCCGCGAACTGGTGGAGGTGGGCAGCCAGGAGTGAGTGCCT
>JAQXNQ010000354.1 GCA_029098085.1 Oscillospiraceae bacterium | reverse complement strand
GGCATAGGGAATCCCCTTGAAAACCGTGCAGCCTTCCGTCTCCTCCACACCTGAAAGGCTGCCGTATTTTGTGTGAACAATATTCATAGGCATTCAGTCGCACTCTCCTTTACGCCGCTGTCAGCCGATCCGGTGGGGAAGGGCCTCATGATGCTCCTTGATGCGGCCGTCCCGATAGGCCCGCAGCAGGCAGGTCAGATCGTCGATGCTTTCCTGCATCAGCTTTCCCTCATCGGTTTCCGCCACCTTGATCCGGGCATCGGCCGTTTCAAAAATGGCGGCGGTGGACAGGATGTCCTTATTGTGCTGGATGGCGTCGTCCACCCCGCTGAAGGGCTCGTGGGACGAAATCCGCATGCCGTAGGAGCTGTAGATCAGGGTATAGCCCGCGATGCCGGTCTGGGACTGATAGGCCCGGCAGAAGCCGCCGTCGATGACAATCAGCCGTCCGTTTGCCCGGATGGGGCTTTCTCCGTCCTTGGACTTGACCGGCACATGGCCGTTGATGATGTGGGAGCGCTCCTCTCCCAGGCCGAAGTCCCGCAGGATCCGCAGGCAGGTCTCCTCCCGAACCGCATGGCGGTAATAGGCGTCCTTCTTTTCCTGCCAGGCTGCGGGATCATCGATCAGCAGCCGCTCAAAGGAAGCCATCTTGGAGCGCCCGTACAAAGGCGAGTTGCTCCCGCACCACAGATACCAGAGGAAATCCTTGCCCCGCTGCCGCTCGGCGGTGCCGGGCCGGGCGTAGTAGCCCTGCCGGGCCAGCTCCTCCGCCCGATCCAGAAAAGCCCGTCCGGCCAGCGGCCCTTCTTCAAAAGGGAAGGCCCGGAAGCTGCCGTCCTCCTCCATGGGAATGCATCCGTGGAACAGCAGATTCTGATTGCAGCAAAGGTACATGCCACCCTTGGAGTACAGAAACTTCACATGGCGCTGGAGCTTTTCGCTCTGCTGGAAGGCAAACCGCAGCTGCTCCATGAGTCTTTTCTCCTCCGGGCTGAGCCGGCAGGGATCTGCCGGATCCACCGTGGGAAGATCGCAGTCCCGGATGGGGTAGACCTTTCCCTCCACTGTGACGGTCTTCGTCTCCCGGTCGATCTTGTCCAGCAGCAGCCGCTCCTCCATCCGGAAGGAGGGATTGCGCCGGATGATCTGCCCCTCCAGCTTGAAGAGGATCACCGCGATGGCCTTGTGCATCCGGGCGATCAGGGAAAGATCCTCCGAGCCATGCTCTTTGGAGGCTTTGCCCCTGAAGCAGCTGGTGTCCACGCTGCTGTACACCTCGTTGGCGAACAGAGCCAGCGGCCGCAGGTTGATGCCGTAGCCGGTCTCGATGACCTCCAGATTGCCGTAATTGATGGAGTTGTTGAGCACATTGGCGATACAGGTGCGGCTCCCCGCAGCAGCACCCATCCAGAGGATGTCGTGGTTGCCCCACTGAATGTCCACGCTGTGGTGCTCCATCAGCCGGTCCAGGATGATGTCCGGCCGGGGGCCCCGGTCAAAGATATCGCCCACGATGTGCAGCCGGTCCACCGCCAGCCGCTTGATGGTATCGCAGACGGCGATGATAAAGGCGTCCGCCTGATCCACGCCGATGACCGAGGAAATGATGTTGTCATAGTAGCTGCCCTTGTCCCGGACATCGTAATTCAGATGAAGCAGCTCATCCAGAATGTCGGCAAAATCCGCCGGAAGCGCTTCCCGCACCCGGGCGCGGGTATACTTGGACGCCACCAGCCGGCAGACCTCCAGCAGGCGGTTGAGGGTGATCCGGTACCATTCCTCCGGATCGGAGCAGCTTTCCCGGATCTCCTCCAGCTTGGCGTCGGTATAGTAGATCAGCGTGGCCAGGCTGGCCCGTTCACTGGCCGGCAGGGTGTGGGAAAACAGCAGATCCACCTTTTCCCGGATGACGCCGGAGGCGTTGTTCAGGATATGCAGAAAGGCCTCATACTCCCCGTGCAGATCGGACATAAAGTGTTCGGTTCCCTTGGGCAGGTTCAGAACCGCCTGCAGCCGTATGATCTCGGCGGCTGCCGACTGCACCGTCGGATATTGCTTGGCCAGAATTTTCAGATACCGCAGCGAATCTGACTGCTGATGCTTTTCCAAAATGTCCCTCTCCTCTGCCAGACCGTTTTTCTTTCATTATACGGCATTTTTCCGGGTTTGTACACCGCTTTTTTTCGGGAAAGAAATTTTCCTGTTTTGTTTTAACAAACTGACCTGCTTTTTACGGGAAAAGTTTACAAAAAGCCGATATATTTTCTTCCCCCTTCATGCTACAATAACTCTATTCAGACGAGAAAGGGGAGACGGACAGTGGCACATTACGGTGATTTCAACAGGCAGCCGGCCGATCACGTTTATCTCAGCGGATATGGATTTGTATCCGGCCGGGATCCTCTTCATTTTGTCGAACGTGATCTCCGCCGCATTGCAGCCGCCGCAGGAATCGCTCTGCTGCTGCTCCTGACCTTTCCCTTCCTTCTGCGGAGGCCGATGGAAATTTTTGCCTCCATGTTGATGGCGCTGTGCTCCGCGCTGTTCGGAACAAGCGGACTGACTGCAGCCGTGGAACCGGTGCGGGAAATCAAGGAAATTCTGCTGTACCTGCTGAGCGTGTCGGTCGTTCTCCTGCTGATGAGAG
>JAQXNQ010000353.1 GCA_029098085.1 Oscillospiraceae bacterium | reverse complement strand
ACGGGTGGCGATCTTCATCATCAGCCGCCGCATCAGAATGGTGAACAGCTCCTCGGGGCAGTGCTCCCGCAGCGCCTCCTGAATCTCGGTAAAGGGAACGCAGTGGAACTTGATCCGGCCGGTATAGGGGGAGAGCTTTTCGCAGAGGGTCTCCACCTTTTCCAGCGCCCGGTCACTGGTATAGGGCGGGCTGACAAAATGCACCGCACTGAGCTGCAGTCCCCGCTTGGCCATCATATAAGCGGCCACCGGACTGTCGATGCCGCCGGAGATCAGCAGCATGGCCTTACCGGAGGAGGAGACGGGCATGCCGCCCGGCCCGTGAATCTGGCTGCCGTGAATATAGGCGCCAAAATCCCGGATCTCCACCATGACCGTCACATCGGGGTTGTGCAGATCCACCTTCAGCCGGGGAAAACGACTGAGGATTTTTCCGCCGACCTCCGCCGCGATCTGGGGCGAGGTGAGGGGGAAGCGCTTGTCCGACCGTTTGGCCTCCACCCGGAAGGTGCGGGCCGACATCAGGTCGTTTTCGCAATAATCGCAGACATGCTGCAGAATGGCGTCCATGGATTTCTCCACCACCAGGGTGCGGGAAATCATGACGATGCCGAACACCTTCCGCAGCCGGTCAATGGCCTCGTCAAAATCGTAAAAATCCGATTCCTCCGGCTCGATATAGATGGTGGACTGGGCGCACTTCACCTTGATCGTGCCCAAATCCCGCAGCCGCCACCGGATATTCCGGACCAGGATCTCCTCGAAATGGCTGCGGTTCAGGCCCTTCAGGGCGATTTCGCCGTTTTTGACCAGAATCAGTTCCTTCATATAAATTCCTTTCCTGTGTTATTTCTGAATGACCTTGGACAGCCGGTTCACCGTCTGCTCCAGCACATCGGCAAAGCGCTCGATCTCCTCCGCCGTGGTTTCCCGGGAAAAGCTGATCCGCAGAGCAGAGCGGATGCGCTCCGGCGGAAGACCATAGGCCTGCAGCGTCTCGCTGAGGGCACCCTTGGCGCAGGCCGAGCCGGAGGAGACATAGATTTCCTGCTCCTCCAGGGCGTGCAGCAGAATCTCCGACGGAATGCCGGGGATGGAAATGTTCAGCAGATGGGGACAGCCGTTTTCGGGGGAGTTGATCACAGCCTGCGGAATGCGGGTCAGCAGCGCCCGCAGCTGGCTGTTTCGCTCCCGGTAGTTTTTCAGAATCGCCGAGCTGTCCCTCCGGCACAGCTCCAGCGCCTGCCCCATGGCGGCAATCAGCGGAACGCTCTGGGTACCGGAACGGATGCCCCGCTCCTGTCCGCCGCCGTATTCCACCGGACTTACCCGGATGCCCTTTTTGATGTACAGCCCGCCGATGCCCTTGGGGGCGTACAGCTTGTGTCCGCTGAAGGAAAAGAGATCCAGATCCAGCCGCTTCACGTTGAGCGGCAGCTTGGTAAAGCCCTGCACGCCGTCCATATGAATCAGCAGGCCCGGATATTTCCGGCGGACTGCCGGAATGATACGGTCGTAGGGCAGAATGGTGCCCAGCTCATTGTTGACCATCATAAAGGTCAGCAGCACGGTGTCGTCGTCCACCGCGTCCACAAAATCCTCCGCAGCAAAATTGCCGTCGGGCCGGGGCTTGACCCGTTTGACGGTGTAGCCCTGCGCTTCCAGAGCGGAAACCGTTTCGCCCACCGACGGATGCTCGACGGCCGAGGTGACGATGGTTTTGCCCTGCCGTTTTCTGGCGGAAACGCCGCCCTGAATGGCGATGTTATTGGAATCGGTGGCGCCGCCGGTGAAGATGATGCACTCCGGCTCGCAGCCCAGCAGACCGGCGATGCTTTTGCGGGCAGCATGCATGATTTTTTCAGCCGACAGGCCCTTCCGGTGCAGGGAAGAGGGGTTGCCGTATTCCTCCGTCATGGCCTCCATGCAGGCGGCGGCAGCCTCGGGGCAGACGCGGGTCGTGGCACAGTTATCCAGATAAATTTCCAAAGGGATTGGCTCCTTCTTATTTTCATCACAGCGCCGGTACAGAAAGCCCCGGCGCTTTGCAATCATTTTCATTATACAACAGGACGCCGGAAAATACCAGCCCGGAAGGGAAAAATGTTGCCCCCGGCTCCATAAAAATACCGGAAATGACAAAGCACCGGCACCGCCCGAAGGCGATGCCGGTGCCGGAAGGAATGCTTGAGCTTACAGGCCCAGGAAATTCCGCATGATGCCGGTGATTTCCACAGCGCGGGCATAGGTCTCCATCTCGCAGAAGATGCGGATCAGAGGCTCGGTGCCGGAGAAGCGGCAGATGATCCAGCCGCCGTTCTTGAAGTAAACCTTGCAGCCGTCGGCGTAGGAAACCTTGTCGATCTCGATGCCGAAGTCAGGCAGCTTCTTTTCAACGAACAGAGTATGATTCAGCTCGTCCTTCTTCTCAAAGGAGAAGTGGGTGTCGAACTCGCTCATCTCGCAGTGGCCGTAGGTGTCCTTGATCTCACGGAGGATCTCGTTCAAAGGCTTGCCGATGACGCAGACCATTTCCACCAGCAGGGCGGCGGCATAGATGCCGTCCTTACCGCTGATATGGCCCTTGACGGTCAGGCCGCCGGAGCTCTCGCCGCCGATGATGGCGCCGGTCTCATCCATCTTGGAGGAGACCCACTTGAAGCCCACGGGAACCTCCCAGCTGGTGCAGCCGAAGTCGGCGGCCAGCCGGTCCAGCAGATGGGTGGTGGCCAGGCTGCGGACGCAGTCGCCCTTCCAGCCCTTGTACTTCACCAGGTAGTAGTACAGCAGAACCAGAATGTCGTTGGGATGGATGAAGTTGCCCTCGGAATCGATCAGACCGATGCGGTCGGCGTCGCCGTCGGTGCCGATGCCCAGGTCGTAGTGGCCTTCCACCACCATCTGGGACAGATGAGCCAGCGTCTTGGCGGAGGGAGCGGGCAGACGGCCGCCGAACAGGGTGTCGTGACGGTCGTGGATGATGTCCACGTCGCAGCGGCAGGTCAGCAGGATGGTCTGCAGAGAGGTCTTGGACACGCCGTACATGGGGTCCAGCAGCACCTTCAGGTGATGATTCTTGATGACGTCGATATCCACAAAGGAGAGGATGGAGTCGATGTAGTCGTTCATGGGGTCGATGTACTCGATGATGCCGGAAGCAAGGCCGTCCTCAAAGGACATGGTCTTGACATCAGCAGGGGTCAGCTTGGCGATGTAGCCTTCCAGCTTGTCGGTCACTTCTCTGGAAGCGTCCCGGCCACCGGCAGTGAAGACCTTGATGCCGTTGTACTCAGCGGGGTTATGAGAAGCGGTAACCGCCATGCCGTATGCGGATTTGCACTGCTTGACCACGAACATGATCAGGGGAGTAGGAGCGTCCTTGTTGATGAAATGCACTCTGATGCCGTTGGCGGCAAACACGCCGGACAGCCACTTGGCCGCCAGATCAGAGAGGAAGCGGCGGTCATAGCCGATGACGATGGGGGAGTTCTCCGCCTTCTCGTCCCGGATCTGGTTGACCAGGCCCTGAGCCAGCAGCTCGATGTTCTGCTTGATGAAATCGTCGCCGATGACGGCGCGGAATCCGCCGGTACCGAATTTAATCATGATAATCTGCCTGCCTTTCCTGTGCGGACGGCCCTTTTGCCAAAAGCTGCCCGCCTGTCATACATATCCTGTCTTACAAAGCCCTGTCCGGGCAGAGGCTCCTTATTTCAGGAGGGATTCGCAGAGAGCCAGCTCCTCGGGGGTGTTAACGCCCAGGATCTCGTTGCCGTCGTGGGTGGAATAGGTGCCGATTTTGTAGCCCTTGCTGATCATAATGGAGGGCACGTCGGTCAGGTAGTACTCGCCCTGCGCGTTGTTGCTCTTCAGCTCGGACAGGCAGGGGAAGAGCTTCTTGGCGTCGAACACATAGATGCCGACGTTCAGCTCGGTGATGGCCTTCTGCTCGGGGGTGCAGTCCTTGTCTTCCACCACGCCGACGAAGTTGCCCTGCTCGTCGCGGACAATGCGGCCGTAGGCCAGCTTGCGGTCGGTGATGCCGGTGAGGATGGTGCAGTCGTTGCCGGACTCTTCGTGGACCTTGACCAGGTTCTCATAGGTGCTCTTCTTGAACATGGGCATGTCGCCGTAGCAGACCAGAACGGGGCCGTCGTAATCAGCAAACAGATCCTTGGCGCAGTTCACGGCGTGGCCGGTACCCTTCTGCTCGTCCTGAACAGCGAAGGTATAACCGTCAGAGAAAGCCTCGAAGACCTTTTCCTTCTTGTAGCCAGCGACAATGATGATATCTTCCTTCTTCTCGATGAAAGAAAGATTTTCAACGACATAGCGCAGCAGGGGCTTGCCCAGGGCTTCACGCATGACTTTGGGCATATCGTGCTGCTCGCTCAGAAGACGTTTGCCTTTGCCGGCTGCCAGAATAATTGCTTTCATGATATTCTCTCCTTTAGAATGTATGATGATGTGTATCGAATCCGATGCTTATTCTTCCACCGTGACAGTCAGTCCGGCGTCGTCCTTTTTCAGAACCATGGAGGGGTAGCCCAAGTCGCCCACAGCCTTGCAGATCTCATCCGCCTTGTCCAGAGGAGCGTAGCAGAACAGGCATCCGCCGCCGCCGGCGCCGTTGAACTTGCCGCCGTAAGCGCCGTGCGCAATGGCAGTCTCCAGGATCTTGTCAATGACAGGGGTGGAGATGCCCAGACCGTCGCGGAGGTTGGCCTGATGCTCGCTGAGCATGCTGCCCAGCTTTTCGTCGGTCATCTCA
>JAQXNQ010000352.1 GCA_029098085.1 Oscillospiraceae bacterium | reverse complement strand
AAGGTTCGCCGCCGTCCCTATTCGGTGGTGCTGTTCGACGAGATCGAGAAGGCCCACCCCGACGTCATGAACATCCTGCTGCAGATTCTGGACGAGGGCCGGATCACCGATGCTCAGGGCCGTCTGGTCAACTTCGAGAACACGGTCATCGTCATGACCAGCAACGCCGGCTCCAGCGACAAGACCGCCATTCTGGGCTTTGACAAGTCCGCCGCCCAGCTCTCCCGGGAGAAGGTCATGAATGCGCTGAATCAGTTCCTCCGTCCCGAGTTCCTGGCCCGGGTGGATGAGATTGTTGTCTTCGATCCCCTCAGCGAGGACTCTCTCTGTAAGATTGCCCGGCTGATGGTGGAGGAGATGCGCGCTCCCCTGCAGGATCTGGGCCTGACGCTGGACTACGATGACGAAGCCCTCAGACTGCTGGCCGAAAAGGGCTCCGGCGGCAAGTTCGCCGCCCGCGACCTGCGCAGCACCATCCGCCGCGAGGTGGAGGATAAGATTTCCGCTCTGGTGCTGGCCGACCTGCCCTCCAAGAAGCAGGTGTATGTCTCCGGCAGAAGCGGAGAAATCATCGTCAGCATTTCCTGAGCGCCGTCCGCCCGTATCCGCACCCTGCCGGAAAGGAGAATTCCATGAAACCTACCGCCAAACAAAAACGCATGAACCTGCTGGCAGCCTTTCTGGTGGTGCTGCTGGGGGTATTGATTCTCATGGGCCTTTCCGCCTACCGGGAGCCGATCCGTACCCTCCGGCGGGGGCTGAAGAGCGCCGGTTATGCCACCAGCATCGAGCGGAATGTGGACGCCGGGGATTTCGATTACCTGTCCGATGAGGCGGACGCCCTGAAGGTGGGCAGCGAGCGGATCTATATCTTCGGCTTCGCTTCCTTTGACGATGCGGCGGCTGTGGAAAACGAGTTCTGGCAGAGTTACGGCGAGGATTTTCACGCCGGTACCTATCTGACCGACCGGTATCTGCTGCTGTACACCGGCGGCGATGACGGACTTGCTGCCGCGCTGGAGAAGATCACCCGGTAACGCAGTGCCCGGGCAGAGGTTTCTGCCCGGGCATTCTCTCTGTGAAAATTTTTTCTGGCTTTTTTGCATTTTTATTTGGAAAAATCTGCCGCACAGGGGAAGGGGAGGCCCCGGGAAAGCCCATGGCTGCGGGCTTTGGGAGATTCTTCAAAAACAGAGAATTTTTTTCAAAAAACTGTTGACAAACCGGGATTTGTCTGTTATAATAATATCCGTTGCTGAACGACACGGCAACACAGGAACTTGAAAAGCGAAAATTGCGGGTGTAGTTCAATGGTAGAATCCCAGCCTTCCAAGCTGGTCGCGTGGGTTCGATTCCCATCACCCGCTCCACAAAATCAAAGGTGTATTGATAGCCAGCGCTTTTGATTGTTTGCGCCAATAGCTCAGCTGGATAGAGCAACTGCCTTCTAAGCAGTAGGTCACAGGTTCGAGTCCTGTTTGGCGCGCCATTAGATGGTGGGTATAGCGCAGTTGGTTAGCGCGTCAGATTGTGGCTCTGAAGGCCGTGGGTTCGAATCCCACTATCCACCCCACACATTGGGCTATAGCCAAGAGGTAAGGCAGAGGACTTTGACTCCTTCATTCCGATGGTTCGAATCCATCTAGCCCAGCCATTTGTCTATAGCTCATAGACATTGGGATGTCGCCAAGGGGTAAGGCAACGGGTTCTGGCCCCGTCATTCCGAGGGTTCAAATCCTTCCATCCCAGCCAAAGCGGTTCATCCGGATTTCACCGTCCGGATGAACATGCTTCTCTCTTAACACCAAATGCCAAAATGCCAGATTCGCTTTTCTTTCCAAAATTGAATATTGGGATGTCGCCAAGGGGTAAGGCAACGGGTTCTGGCCCCGTCATTCCGAGGGTTCAAATCCTTCCATCCCAGCCATGAAAAATGCCTGAATCATCTTTGGATGATTCAGGCATTTTTCAACGAAATAAATTCCTTCGGAATTTGTGATTGCGTCAGAGGGCATTATTCGCTTGCAATCAGCTGGAGCGTTCTGCGACCTCGATCGGAGCCAATATCCACGAAGCAAATTATGCGTACAGCCGTTCGGACTTTGCCGCCAAACTCCAAATCGCATTGAAAGAGTGTTATGAAACCGAATATTGGCTTGAACTGTTCGTTCGATCGGAGCTGTTCACTGAAGCAACAGCACCGGGATCTTATCCGCCAATGCGGTACGATCCGCTGGCTTCTGATTGCGTCCCTTAATACAGTTACGGGGAGTAGTGGTACAGCGGACTGAAATCTTTCCCTCTTATTCTCTCCCTCCCGTTCCCGCGCACAATTCCCCTGTATAAAATCCCGATAAAGTGAGGAATCCCCATGCACAACCAGTTAACCATGCGCTATCCCTCCGCCCGGCAGGGCGAGATGTGGAGGGAAGCGGCGCCCTTTGGCAGCGGCCTGATCGGCGGCCTTGTCTACGGCGGCGTCATGAAGGAAATCATCGCCCTGAACCACGCTCTGCTCTGGATGGGCGGAAAAAACGCGGAGCTGCCGGATGTCAGTGCCTGTCTGCCCGAGATCCGGCGGCTGCTGGATCAGCACAATTCGCCCGACGCCGATCTGGTGCTGGGGAAGGCGCTGGAGCAGGCCGGCTATGACGGGGACACCGTCCGGCCCTGTCCGGTCTGCGACCTGAATATCCAGACCCTTTCCGCCGGAAATTTCGCCCACTACCGCCGGGAGATCCGGATGGATCGGGCCGAGGTCACCGTGCACTGGCAGGACGGGGAGACTTCCTTCCGCAGGTCGGTCTTCGCCTCCCGGGAAAACCATCTGGTCTTCACCCGCTATACCGTCAGCGGCGGACGGGCAGACGTCCGGCTCTCCCTGTCCGTCCACGACCGGGAGACCATGCCCCGGGGGATGGAGCTCCCCGGTGTCTCTGCGTCGGCAGAGGGGGACACCCTGTATTTCGCGGCGGGGAACCGGTCGGTTTACCGCCCCGGGGACTTCGGCGCCGTCTGCCGGGTCTTCACTGACGGAGAGCTAAGGGTGGAGGGGGACGCTCTGACCGTCCGGGGCGCTTCCTCGATCCTGGCTGTCACCGGACTGTTTGTGGAAACGCCCCGTCGGCAGGCCTTCCGGCAGCTCCGGGACAGACTGAACGGCTCCTTTGACTATGACGCCTGTCTCGCGGCTCACGCTGCCCTTCACGGCGCTCTGTGGAGCGGCGTGGACTTCTCCCTGGGCGAGGAGGGGAACACCTCCAACGAGGAGCTGCTGCTGCAGGCCTTTGAGGAACACGCGTCGAATGAGCTGATGGAAAAGCTCTACGCCTACGGCCGGTACCTGCTGATCTGCTCCACCTCCGACCGGGATACCCTGCCCTGTCACCTGACCGGCCTGTTCAACGGCACCTGGCAGTGCTTCTGGGCCTTCTACATGTACAATGTCAACTTCGAGATGATCTACTGGCAGACCCTGACCGGCAACCTGCCCGGCTTCCTGCGGCTGGCCCTGGACTACACCGAGGCCATGGTGCCGGACTTCCGGGAGAACGCCCGCAAGCTCTTCGGCTGCCGGGGCATCCTGATCAACTCGGTCAACACCCCCGAATCCGGCCTGAGCAAGTGTCCGGCGCCCCATATTCTCAACTGGACCGGCGGTGCGGCCTGGTTCGCCCAGCATTTCTGGGATTATTACCGGTTCACCGGCGACGAGGATTATCTGCGCCGGCACGCTCTGCCCTTCATGTACGAAGCCGCCCTGTTCTATGAGGACTTCGCGGTGGAGAATCCAGATGGCTATTACGACCTCTACCCGTCTGTTTCGCCGGAGAACACGCCGGCCAATATCAAGGCCATCGCCAATGGCCGGGAGATCGAAACCGCCAAAAACGCCGCCATGGAGTTCGCTCTGCTGAAGGAGCTGCTGACCAATCTGCTGGAGGGCTGCCGCATCACCGGTCTCTATCCCGAAAAGCAGCAGATCTGGCGGGAGATGCTCCAAAAGGTTCGCCCTTATATGGTGGGAGAGGACGGCGCAGTGAAGGAATGGAGCGATCCCTTCTATGAGGACAATCACCGCCACCGCCACCACAGCCATCTCTACCCGGTTTTCCCCGGCTGCGAGATCACCCGGGAGGACCCTCTCTACCCGGCCTTTGAGAAGGCGGAGGAGCTGCGGCTGCAGCAGGGTATCACCGATCAGTCCAGCTGGTCCATGGTCTTCATGGCCGGCATTGCCGCCCGGATGGAGCGGGGAGACTTTGCCCTTTCGCTGCTGGAGACCATCTCCCGCACCTGTCTGATGAACAATTTCCTCACGGTTCACAACGACTGGCGGCGGATGGGCCCCATCGCCTGCGCCGATTTCCGGGTGGCACCCTTCCAGATCGACGGCAACACAGGTATCCCCGCTGCCGTCAACGAGATGCTGCTCCAGTCCCAGCAGGAGGATCTGTTTGTGCTGCCTGCCCTGCCGCAGCAGTGGCCGGAGGGGCATATTACCGGCCTGCTGGCCCGGGGGAATATCCGTTGCGATATTTTCTGGGACATGGAAGAGGGAGAAGCGGTCTTTTACAGCGATGTTCCCTGTCGGAAGGAAATCTGCCTGGGCAGCGGCTTCCGGTTTAAGGACGGCTCTGACCGCCGCACCGAAACCATCGGCAGCCGTACCACGGTCCGGTTCACCCGGTGACCGGCTCTGCATGAAAAGCGCCTCTTCCTGCGTTTCCGGCGGGAAGGGGCGCTGCTGTCTTATCTGCCATGCACCGGCCGTGCAGGACGTTTTGAAAAAAGCTGCAGATTCCTCTTGACAAAGTGTTCTGATGGGTGTATAATGGAAACAAAAATTAAAGGAGTTCGTTTCCTATGAATGAAGAATCTCTCCGCGAAAAAATCATCAGCGAGTCCATCAGCAGTCTGAGGGAAGAGGGTCTGCGGTTTTCGGTGGATACTCTGGCCGCCCGGATGCGGATCTCCAAAAAAACCATCTATAAGCATTTTGCTTCCAAGGAGGAGCTGGCCCGGGCGCTCTATGACACCTATTACCGGGATATGACCGGGCGGATTCAGGCGCAGGAAGGACGGGGAAGCGCGATGGATGTGCTTCGGCTGTACTGCGACACCAAGTATATGACCCGTCGGGAAATCTTCAACAAGTACCAGCTCAACGGCCCCATCAGCAGCTATGTGGAGACGCTGGAAACCGAGCTGTGGCTGACCGTCGTCAAGGTTCTTTCCCTGGCCTGGGACGAGGAGGGCACGCTGCGGGTGATTCTGGACGGCGCTCTGGAGAAGCTCTGGGAGACCGGACAGGATCCTGACCGGGTGCTGGAAAGACTGGTGCGGCTGCTGTGATCATCGGCCTTCGCGGGCGTCATGACCGGGCTGCGAAAGCGCCTTCCCAAATCCGGCCAGCTCGGGCTGCTAGATTGTGGAGATAGCCTGTCAACACCCTGAGCGGCATCGACCCCTCCCTGGCGGACATCGTCTCGGGCACCATTGTGGCGGCGGCCATCCTCAACGAGATCATCGCCGTCATTGTGGCCAGGTTCGCCTTCCAGTGGGCAGGGGAGATAGGGCGTGAAAGCCGCTGACAGGGCATCTTTTTTCACGGATAAGTGTGCGCGTGATCATGATATTGCGCACACCGCATTGGTACACGCGGCCTCCGCAGGAACTTCCTCCGGAGGCATTTTGTGTTACAGAATTTCCGCCCTGGCAAAAGCCCGGACAAGCTCTTCCTCCGGCAATTCGGTTTTAAGATACCGCTTGTGTCCGGCGGGAAGGAGGGACGCATCCCCATCGGTCCGGATCGACAGCGGCTCTCCGCCAATCTCATCCATCAGGGTCAGCTGGCTGCATGGGAGCGGCAGCCGGAGCAGTCCCTCGCCCCTTTGATGCCAGTAGACC
>JAQXNQ010000351.1 GCA_029098085.1 Oscillospiraceae bacterium | reverse complement strand
GCCTTTGCCTGGGCGTAGCCCTGCCGGTAGAGGGCGTCCAGCTTGGCCGTGTCCTTCTCGGTGCGGCCGATGGTCACCGGCTCGGGCGGACGGATGACCACCGCTTTTCCCTCCGCCTCCAGCTGACGCACCAGCTCCAGCTCCCCGTTGTACACCTCATGGCGTCTCCGCAGGGCCCGGAGCAGGGCGGGATATTTCCGGTAGAGCACCTCGGACAGCTTCAGGGTGCTCTCCGGCTTCTTCACAAAGCCGTCCTCCCGGGTCAGGACGATGACCAGCCGGTCGCATTCCTCCAGTGCCCGGGCGGCGGGGATGGGGTCGGCGATGCCGCCGTCCAGCAGCTCGTCTCCCCGGAACTCCACCACTTTGGAGATCAGCGGCAGGGACATGGACGCCAGCACCGGCCGATACTCCTTCCGCACATCGGTTACCGGCAGGTACACCGCCTTGCCGGTGAGGCAGCTGGTGGCTACCGCCAGACAGCGGGCGCCGCTCTGCTCGTAGGCGTCGTAGTCAAAGGGGAGCAGCTCCTCGGCGATGGTGTGGAACATCATTTCCTCGCTGAAATAGCTGCCGGTGCGGATGAAATTGCCCCAGCTCATGTACCGTTTGTCGCCCACATAGTCCACATTGACATGGTAACTGCGGCCCTTCTGCCGGGAGTAGTAGCCCAGCATGTTGCAGGCGCCGGCGGAGACGCCGACGCACCAGGGAATCCAGACCTCTTCGTCCAGCAGGCAGTCCAGTACGCCCGCCGTGAACAGGCCCCTCATACCGCCGCCTTCCAGAACCAGACCGGTCATCTGCTCATCTCCTTTTTCTTTCGCTCAATCTCTCCGGCCAGATGGCGGCCCACCTTTTCCATGAAGACCAGCACGTCGGGCACCAGCTCGTTGGGGAAATGCAGCCAGAACTCGTCGGCCTCATAGGTGAAGTCCCCTTCGTAGCCGATCTCCGCCAGGGCGGTGGTCACATCGTCAAAGGGAATTTTCTGGGTGTAGGGGAGGGTGTGCATATCGCTCAGATAATCATTGTCATGGACATGCAGCGCCTGCAGCCGGGGCCCCAGGGCGTGGATCATGTTCTTCAGGCTGCCGCCCACCAGCGGCACATGGCCGATGTCCAGACAGGCCACGATCCAGGGCGATTCCAGCATGTCCACATAGTCGCAGAATTCCTCCGGACGGGCGCAGGCGCTTTCGATGATCTTGCGGCTGCCGGGCAGGCAGTCCCACATGTTCTCGACCGCCACTTTGATGCCGAACTGCTCGCAGTAGGGAAGCAGCCGCCGGTAGAAGGCCAGGTTGATGGCCCGGATCTCTTCGGTATGCTCGATGCACAGCATGTGCTGGTTGGGGTGGACGACGATGCATTTGGCGCCCAGAATCGAAGCGACCTCCATGGCTCGGACGACCGACCGGAAAATCTCCTCATCCCGGACGGGATTGCCGGTGCTGGTGCCGAAGGGAGCGTGGGCCTGGTTGCAAACGATGCCCAGGGCGTCGGCATACTCCCGCATGGAGCGGGCGAAATCGGCGTAGTCCTCGCCTTCAAATTCCCGGAAGGCCTGGCCCATCAGGGAAGCATCATAGGCGTCGAAGCCCGCCTCGTGAATCATTTCAACCGCGCGTTTGAAGCCGAACCGGATGGTCAGCTGTTCAGTGAGTGTGGAAAGCAGCATGGTATCTCCTCCAGTGTCCAATTGTCCATTTCTTTTTATCCATTATAGAACACCCCGCCGCCGCCGTCAAGTCCGCTGCGAAGCAGCAAAGCGGGAAAATCCGCCGGAAAAAATTTGCCGAAACCCCTTGCATTTTTCCGAAGAGTGGGGTATAATACAGGCATAGAAACAAATGTTCGGTTTTCTGAATGCCCGGCTTCCGCCCAGCCGGAGGGCCGGTATTCCGCAGTAAAGGATGGAAAATCATGAAGCTTTCGATGATCGTATACCTGTTTGTCTCCCTTTTCGGCGCCGGTCTGGCCTTCTTCCGGTTAAACAGCCATTTTGCCGAACAAAAGTTCCGACTGACCCTGAAGACGGCTGCGGCCTCGGTCTGGGTCAGCGTCGGCCTCTGGGCTGCTGTACAGCTGCTGCATCATCGGGTGATGCTGGTCGGCGAACATTTGATCTTTGACGCGCTGGGATGCCTTTTCCTGGCCGTCATGCTCTCCTGCGGTCTGGCACTGCTGCGGGAGGCCGGCTTTCTCCGCCGCAAAAAGCAGACCAGCGGGCCCGTCTGCCGCCGTGCCGGTGCGCCCCGGGACAGCAGAGTGCTGTCCATGCCGTCAGGGAGTGCAGCCCGTCCTGCTTCTGCACGCCGCGCCGGCTGACCGCGCTTTCCGCAAGCGGAAAGCTGCAAGAACCCTTCTCGGTCGGAGCGACCGAGCCGCCAGCGCAATAAGGCAGCAAACAACCATCAAGTTCTACCAGCGCATGGCGGACAGGCTTCTTGCGCGTAGGTGCGCCTTCGTTGCGTGAGTGCGTGACGCTCTCTTCCGAATCCGCACCCGAATGACCTGAGCGGCACCGCCGCGAAGGCATCAAACGGGCGAAGAACTATCGCTTCCAGAAACGTCAAGCTGTCATCGCTATCCGCAAGCGGATAGCTGCCTCTCCGAAGCCTTTCCCGCATTTACGGCGGCTCTAATGTAAGGTTCCACGAATCCGTGGGACGAGCCGTTTATTGACGGCGGTTCAGCGGCGCGGGGCTGACGGGCTGCTGACTGTTTCGGCGCTTAAAGGGTTCTTCGCTGGGCTTCGTTGAGCTGCAAGAACGCAAGCGTTCTTGCGCGTGGTACCACGCCTATCCGTTGCGGTAAATGTTGGTAAGGAGAACCACCCGCGAGAATCCCGCAAGGGATTCTTGCAACCCAGCGCAAGCTGGGCGAGGGCACTGTTTTTCTCCCCTATCTTTTGCCGTGCAGCAAAAGAATAAGACGGCCGCCGGTTCGGGAACCGGCATTCTTTACTGTCGGCTCCGCAGAGCCGACTTCAAATTCAAATCTCCCACGCTGCCGAGACGGAATATGGGAGCGGTGAAGGAGAAAAGCCTGCCGCCTTAACCGAAAAGCACAGCGTGTCGAAAGGAAGCGGGCGATCGATGATCGCCCCTACGGTTTAACGGGACGGAATGCGGAAACGGTGAAGGAGTACAATCCGGAACCTGACTGCAGAAACGGCACGCACACGCCCTCTCAGCCCTCTGCGGAGGGCATCTCTCCCAGCGGGAGAGATGAGGAGCTTTCCGGGCAGCATGTATCTTACTGTTCAGTACAATCTTTGCTTTCCAGAGCAAAGAAATGCCCCTGTCCGGCATCGAGCCGGACAGGGGACATATGGAAACCCCTTCATAGGGTTTCCAAACCATCCTGATGTTTTTTTGTGTGAAGAAGATTTCGCCCTCTGCGGAGGGCGACCGGGCTCCGCCCTGGACCTGCAAGGGCCGCAGGCCCTTGACCCGTAATCTTTGGCAAAGGTCGACAGGTGATACCAGTCTGAGAGAAGACCGTAAGGGCCTCTCTCAGCTTTCGCGTGAGCGAACGTGCTGACTCTATCGACACGCCTCACTTTTTCCTCATCGCCGCCGTGGCCGCGATCATCACCGCCGGAAAGATCACCGCCGCGAGAATACCGGCCCGCAGCCCGAACTGGCTGCCGCTGAGGCCCAGTTTCCCGGCGGTCTCCATCAGTCCGGCGGAGGTCTGCACCCCGTCCGAAATCAGGCCG
>JAQXNQ010000350.1 GCA_029098085.1 Oscillospiraceae bacterium | reverse complement strand
ACGAAGGATAGGAAGGGGCGATACGGATGTTGCGGTCGTGGGGATCCGTGCCGTAGGGGAAGGTGGCGCCGGCATTGGTCAGCTTGACGCCGGCCTCCTTGCAAAGGGCCACCGTGCGGGCAGCGCAGCCGTCCATGGTGTCTACCGAGACAAAGTAGCCGCCATTGGGGTTGGTCCACCGGGCCACGTCCAGGCCGTTCAGCTCCCGCTGCAGGGTGGAGAGGACAATCTCAAACCGGGGAGCCAGCAGAGCCTTGTGCTTTTCCATATGGGCCTTGATGCCGTCCAGATTTTTGAAGAAGCGCACATGACGCAGCTGATTGATCTTGTCAAAGCTGATGATCTGCATGGCGATGACCTTTTCCAGTGCCTCCATATTGGTGCGGCTGCAGCCGATGGCGGCCACGCCTGCGCCGCTGAAGGAGATCTTGGAGGTAGAGGAGAACATGATGACCATGTCCTCCGAGCCGACCTTCTTGCACTCGTCCATCAGGTTCAGCAGATGGTCGGGATGGTCGGTCAGATGATGGACGCAGTAGGCGTTGTCCCAGAAGATGCGGAAGTCGCCGGCGGCGGGCTTCAGGTTGGCGAAGCGGCGGACCGTCTCGTCGGAGTAGGTGATGCCCTCGGGGTTGGAGTACTGGGGCACGCACCAGATGCCCTTGACGGTATCGTCGTTGTTGACCCAGCTCTCCACCAGGTTCATGTCGGGGCCGGTGGGGGTCATGGGGATGGTGATCATCTGGATGCCGAAGACCTCGCAGATGGCGAAGTGGCGGTCATAGCCGGGGGCGGGGCAGAGAAATTTCAGCTTTTCCTGTTTGCCCCAGGGCCTGTCGCCGCCGGGGAAGCCGAAGACCATGCCGCGGGAAACGGTGTCGTACATCATGTTCAGGCTGGAGTTGCCGCAGATGAAGACCTCGTCCGGCTGAACGCCCATCATGTCGGCGAACAGCTCCCGGGCTTCGGGGATGCCCTCCAGCTGGCCGTAGTTGCGCACGTCGATGCCGCTGTCGGTGACCAGGGAATCGCCGCTGCCGATCACATCCAGCATGCCCATGGACAGATCCAGCTGTTCGGGGCTGGGCTTGCCGCGGGACATATCCAGCGAAAGGCCGAGAGCCTTTTTGGCGGCGAAGGCGCTTTGCAGGGAGGAGAGCTCCTCCTTCAGCTGAGCGGGGGTCATTTCACGATAGCAGGGCATAGTCAAACCTCCAGGAATTTGTTGGAAGGACCGGCGGATCCGGCCCGGGATGGATTCTATCAGAATACAGTTGTACGCGATATGCGCAAACCCTTTTTTCAGACACTGTTACTATGATACACCATTTCATGGCGATTTGCAAGATATTTTTCTTTTCCCTGCAAAAAATATCCTCCAAACAATGCCCAAAGCGACGGAGAATATCTGTTGACTTTCACAGTATCGGCACTTTTCCCCCGGAAAAATCCCGAAAAGCCGAAAAAAATTCCGCTTTTTTTACCTGCAAGGGGAGAAAAAAACGGAATGACTTCACAATTATGCAACAGAAAATGTCCGGCTCTTCAAAATTCCGGCAGAATCAGTCCCAGCGATCCAAAATGTATTCGGTCACGCCCAGATCGGTGGTGACGCGGAACCTGGCGGAATATTCGTTGCCGGCCTCCAGCCGGAAGCCGCAGGCGGTGGCTTCATCGTATCCGGAGAGAGAATGGGTGTTGGACCAGGCCTCTATGGTGGAGCGAACCTCGTGCAGCTCGGAGCGGAGCATTTCGGGGAAGAGAGCGCAGCCGGAGTTTTCGTAGGAGCTGTCCTTCGCACCCTTCAGCAGGAAGAAAACGGATTTTCCCTGGTGCTCAAAGCCGCCGTGCCACATACTGGGCTGCAGGGTGATGCCGGTCACCTCCACATAGCTGAAGGGCTTGAGGTTCCATCGGTCGGGCTGACTGGGGTTCTTGTACACATACCAGTTGAAGGGGCAGCGGCACGCTTCGTTGTCCCACTGGAGGAGGGGGGGAGCATCGGGATGGACGGCGGTGACAATGGCGCTGTAATTGGTCTTGCAGGCAAAGAATTCGATCTTTTTGGCGGAGGGGAGAACGGTACGCTGGAATTTCTCCCAGGTCATTTTGCCGCCCTGCGCAATCACCTGCTGTTCGGTGGATTCCGCTTTTTTCTTGGTCCGCAGGTCGCTAAAGAATCCCTTTTTGGGCTTGGCTTCGGGTTCGGCGGGTTTCCAGAGCAGCTCCAGCTCTTCGATTCGGGCGAAGCGGCGCTGCATGGAATCAGTGAGGTTCAGCTTTTCCATAATTTCTTCGGCGCGGGCCACATTGCCCTCAGAGGGGCGGGCCTGGGGACGCTGATAGACGGTAGGATCCATCTTGCGGGCAAATCTTTCCCGGATTCTTTCCGCGCCCCGTCCGGCCTCAATATCGTCCAGCAGGGTGCCCAGCATGGTTTCGGACACATGGCAGAAGCCGGCAGGGGCAGCGGCAGCACGCTTCCAGAGGATGGCGGCTCTGTGAGCCTGATCCCGGGCGGACTGCAAAGCCTGCAGGGTTTCGTCAAACCATTCGGCGGCGCCGAGCACCTTTTCGCCGCGGTCAAAGGACTCGCTGCGCAGCAGGTTCAGAGCCGTCTGCAGAGTGGTGCGCTTATAGCGGCCCACGTTTTCGCCCAGCAGCCGGTGCTCCTCCGCCAGGGCGGCGGCCTGCTGCTCTGCGGTTTTCAGCCGATCCGCATACACCAGCTTTTGGGGCAGCTTTACGGCGAGATGGGGCCATCCATTCAGCTCGGCGGCGCCCAAACCTTCTGCGCTGGTGACAAACACGCCGGTGACCCGGGCCTTTTTGACGGCCCGGCGGATGGGCTGGATGATGCTTTCAAAAAAGTCGGGCATACCGTCCCACATGACGGGGCAGGTCTCGCCCTCGTCGGTAATGGTCACAAGGGCGCCGAAGCGGTCGACAAACTGGCGGCAGGTGCCGCAGCGATATGTCTGCTTCAGCTCGTCGGGGAGGCCGTCCAGCAGCAGGTCGTACAGGTTTTCCGCGTCGGTGGTGAAAAGAAGGCTCTCCTTTTCCACTGCCCTGTCAAAGGAAGCGCGGACACTGGCGGTCAACTGGAGAAACTGCTCCTTTGAGCCATCGGGTAAAAAGCTGGTGGAAGCGATCATGTCACTCATATACATTCTCCTTTCGGATATACATTCTCCTTTCGGATTTTTGATGTTCTGTATAGACGATAAGAAAACAGCGAACGTCCGGCTTTTTCGCAAGGGAAAGAGCTTATTTTTAAATGAAATTCCATCGAAATCCATTGACAGGCTGCATAAAGTGCAGCAGCGTTTATGGGACATTTCGCCTGCGGCGGCGGAGTATCTCACTCCTCCGGCTGCAGCAGCTTCCGGGCGGTGCAGAAGGAGAGGGAGAGGGTTTTCAGGTTC
>JAQXNQ010000349.1 GCA_029098085.1 Oscillospiraceae bacterium | reverse complement strand
GTGCTCCTTGCCCTGGGTGCTGACAGTGACGGTGATGGCGGCGTTGCCGTTTTTCAGCTCCCGGGCGTTGACCTCGTGGATGGGCACCCGCATATTGGACAGGGCGACGCTGACATCCGCCAGCAGCATGGTGCGGTCGTGGGCGATGATCTCCAGGGTGGAGCGAAAATCCACCGGGCTCTTGTCCGCCCAGCGGACGCCGATCCAGCGCTCCCGCTGGATGACATCGTTCATGGAGGAGATGGCGTTGGGGCAGTCCCGCTTGTGCACCGAAACGCCGTAGCCGCGGGTGATGAAGCCAACAATGTCGTCACCGGGCAGCGGGTTGCAGCACTGCGCCAGCTTGTACTGGCAGTTGTCGATGCCCTCCACGATGATGGCGCTGGAGTTCTTGCGGGTGGGCACCGTGATCTTCAGGGCGTCGGGGGCCGTGACCGGCTCCTTCTGCCTCATCAGCTTGACATAGTCATCCTTGATGCGGGGCATCAGCCGGGACAGCAGGATGCCGCCGTAGCCGATGGCGGCGTAAAAATCCTCCAGATTCTCCTTGTGCTGCCGCTTGACCAGCGCTTCCATGAAGGACTGGTACTCCTCGTCATTGTCAAAGTGGATATAGCTGCGGCGGAACTCCCGCTCCACCTCGGCCTTGCCCTCGGCGATGTTCTCCTCCCGGCGCTCCCGCTTGAACCAGCTGCGGATCTTGTTGCGGGCCTCGCTGGTCTTGGCGATCTTGAGCCAGTCCCGGCTGGGGCCGGCGGAGGGGTTTTTGGTGGTGAGAATCTCGACGATCTCGCCGGTCTTGACCTGATACTCCAGCGGCACGATCCGGCCGTCCACCTTGGCGCCGGTCATCCGGTTGCCCACCGCCGTGTGAATCGCGTAGGCGAAATCGATGATGGTGGAGCCGGCGGGCAGGCTCTTGACGTCCCCTTTCGGCGTGAAGACAAAGACGTCATCCGCCGACAGGTCGGTCTTGATGTTCTTGACGATGTCCTCGGCGCCCTCGGCCTCCTGCTGGGACTCGATGATCTGCCGCACCCAGGCCAGCCGGTCCTCCAGACGGTCCTTGCCCGAGATGCCGGCCTTGTACTTCCAGTGGGCGGCGATGCCGTATTCGGCGGTGTAGTGCATGTCCCAGGTGCGGATCTGGATCTCGAAGGGGATGCCCTCCTTGTCGATGACGGTGGTGTGCAGGGATTGGTACATGTTGGGCTTGGGGGTGGAAATATAGTCCTTGAACCGGTTGGGAATGGGGGTGAACAGGTCGTGGATGATGCCCAGAATGTTGTAGCATTCGATGATGGTGTCCACAATGACCCGGACGGCGTAGATGTCGTAAATCTCTTCAAAATGTTTTCCGGCCATGTACACCTTGCGGTAGATGCCGTAGACGCTCTTGACCCGCCCCGAGATGTGGGGCTCGATGCCGTACTCGTGCAGCCGGTCGGCAATCCGGGCCTTGACGCTCTCGACGAAGTTCTCCCGGTCGGCCTTTTTCATCTCCAGCTGATTCTCGATCTCATGGTAGCCCACCGGATCCAGATAGCGCAGGGCCAGATCCTCCAGCTCGTCCTTGATGCTGCGGATGCCCAGCCGGTGGGCGATGGGCGCGTAGATCTCCATAGTCTCCAGGGACTTGGAGCGCTGCTTTTCCGGCGGCCAGTACATGGCGGTGCGCATATTGTGCAGCCGGTCGGCCAGCTTGATGATGATGACCCGCACATCCTCGTTCATGGCCAGCAGCATCTTGCGGACGTTCTCCGCCTGCTGTTCTTCTTTGGTGGACAGCGGAATCTGACCCAGCTTGGTGACGCCGTTCACCATGACCGCCACGTCGCCGCCGAATTTCCTGCGGATCTCGTCCAGAGTGGTGTCGGTGTCCTCCACCACATCGTGCATCAGGGCCGCGCAGATGCAGTCGGTGTCCATGCCCAGCCCCACCAGAATGATGGCCACCGCCACCGGGTGGGAAATGTAGGGGTCGCCGGATTTGCGCTTCTGGCCGCCGTGGGCCTCGTCGGCCAGCCGGTAGGCCTCGCCGATTTTGTCCAGATCGTAGGTCTTGTCGCTTTCCCGGATGGCCTGCAGCAGGTCGTCGTACACTGCTACCTGATTTGTCATGCTGAATGCCCCCTCATCTGACGCACCGCCGAAAGAATGGCGGAGCTTTCTATCTGTATTCTCCCGGATACCGGCACGAGCTCAACCGTCGAAAAGTCCGGCGGAATCCGGATCAGTCCCATCTCCCGCAGGATGTCCAGCGAAAGCCGGTACTTGCAGTAATTCATGGCGGGCGCGATCTCCGCCAGATAGTAAAGATCGGTGTGGAGCGGGCTGCCGTCCCCAAACCGGGCCCGCAGCTTTTTGTACAGCTCCCGCAGCTCGGGCACCGTGGGCTCGGCCAGCTCCAGCACCCTTTGCTGCACCGGCTCGCCCCGGCGGATCTTTTCGTAGAAATAGTCGGCGTTTTCCATCTTGCCGCCTGCGAAATCGCTGGGACGGATGTCCTTCATCCGCACCGAGATGCCGCGGCTGCCCCGGTACTCGTTGAGCTCCAGCGTCACCAGCAGATCCACCCGGCTGCCCTCACTGTAGATAAAGCTCTCGGGGATGGTGCGGAAGCAAACCACATAGACCTGCTTGCCGTCGAAATCCACCTTCAGCTTCAGGTGCTTGCCGCCGCCCATGGGCACCAGCTGGCGGATGACGCAGCCCTGCATCAGGAACACCGGCTGGGGATTGCCCTCGCCGAAGGGCTCCAGCAGCTCCAGCGCATCCACCGTGTCCAGGGAGATGTCCACCCCCCGCAGACGGCGATCGATGCGGATGGTATCCCGGGGCATCCGATCGTGGTACCGGGCGGCGTACTGGTTGATGGTTTGGGAGAATGCCCCGATCCTGTCCGCCGGAAGGGTGACACCCGCCGCCAGAGCGTGGCCGCCGAACTTGGTCAACAGCGGCGCGCAGGCGCTGATGGCTTTGAACATCGAGAAGTCCCCCAGACTGCGGGCTGAGCCCACCGCCTTGTCCCCTTCGATGGACAGAATCACGTTGGGCTTGCCGTACAGGGACAGAATCCGGGCGGAGACGATGCCCACCACTCCGTGATTCAGCCCCTCTTCCGCCAGCACCAGCACCCGGTTCAGCAGCAGCTCAGGGCTGCGGTCAATGAGAGCTGTGATTTTGGAGAGAATCTCCTCCTCCTCTTCCCGGCGGCGGGTGTTGAGGGCGTCCAGCTCCTGCGCCAGGGCTTCCGCCTCCTCCTCGTCCTCGCAGAGCAGCAGCCGGGCTGCCAAAGCAGCGCTCCCCATCCGTCCGGCGGCGTTGATCCGGGGGGCCAGCCCGAAGGCGACCCGGGAGGCGGTGACCGGCTTGTCGGCAAGGCCGCTGACGCTCAGCAGCGCCCGCAGGCCGGGGCTGTCGGTGTAGGGCAAACGCTGCAGCCCCTGAGAAACGATCACCCGGTTGGCCCCCCGCAGGGGCACCACATCCCCCACCGTGGCCACCGCCGCCAGCGGGCCGAAGGTCTCCAGCACGCTTTCCCAGTCCCCCTCCTCCATGGCGGAGATGAGCATCAGGGCGACCCCTGCGCCGCAGTAGCCGGTGAAGCAGCCGCTGCAGTCCTTCCGGTGGGGATCCACCACCGCTGCCGCCCGGGGCAGCTGGGGCCCGGGCTGGTGGTGGTCGGTGATGATCAGGTCCATGCCCAGCGAGGCGGCGTACTCGGCCTCGTCCAGAGCGGAAATGCCGTTGTCCACCGTGATGATGAGCCGGACGCCCTGCTCCTTCAGCTTGTCGAGGGCGGCCTTGTTCATGCCGTAGCCCTCCTCCAGCCGGTCGGGAATGTACCAGACGGCGTCGGCGCCCATGGAGCAGAGGTAGCTGTAGAGCATGACCGTGGCGGTGACGCCGTCGCAGTCGTAGTCGCCGAAGACGGCGATCCGCTCCCCTGACGAGAGGGCGTCCTCCAGCCGGACCGCCGCCTTGCCCATGTCGGGCAGGGCAAAGGGATCCTCCAGCTCGCCGCTGCCGTCCAGCAGGTCGGCGACCTCGTGGGGACGCAGCCCCCGTCCGGCCAGCAGATCAGCCACAAGAGCGGGAATTCCGTGCTCCCGCTGCAGCAGCCGGCTGGCCTGAGGGTCAATTTGAGGAAGGATCCAGGTGGAAAAGAGCATAAGAGCCTCCGA
>JAQXNQ010000348.1 GCA_029098085.1 Oscillospiraceae bacterium | reverse complement strand
CTGCTGGCTTTGGAAAGCGGTGAGGAGCCTCAGCCCTACACCGTTGCCCTGACTGCTTCGGCGCAGATACGGGACGGGATCATCAGCGTCAGCCGTCAGGGACTGCAGTGCATGGGGACGGAGACGGTCGCCTTCGCTGCGGGAAGCTGCTTTGACGCGTCGGACGGCCGCACATTGAGTTTGTGGGAGCTGTTTGCGGTTCCTCAGGAGGAGGCGCTCCGGCGGGTGCAGGAGGCGCTGACCGAGACCGCCCGGGAACAGCAGCAGGCGCTGGGGCTGCAGGAGGATGGCTGGCAGCAGCTGGCGGCCCGTTTTTCTCCGGCGGATTTCAGCTGCGGCGAAGAGGGCTTTGTCTTTTACCTGCAGGCGGCGGAGCTCATGTCGCATCCGGAGGATGGGAGCCTGCTGGCGGTTACGGTGCCGTACAGCGCTTTTGACGGCCTGCTGGCCTATCCGCTGGCAGAGGGATAAGGACTTCTGTCAGGAAAACTTGCTTTTTTCGACCATTTGGCGTATACTGGATATAGATACTGCTGTCGAAGCAAAGCGAGGTAATGGAATGTCCTGTCCGCAAACCATCAATGAAGTATTCAACACAGAGCGGTATGTGCCCTTTGTCCGTTTTTGTCAGAGCCGCGGTATGGTGACGATGGCTGATCTGGTTCGCTGTCCCTTTGAACAGCTGGAGAACGAGCCGGACATCGGCCCCGGTCTGGCCATGCGGATCAAGAACATGGTGGTTCTCTACCGGAGAAACCATCAGGAGGAGTTTACACCGCACAAAAAGAATCCGCTGCAGGATTCGCCTCTGGCCAAACGTCTGGAGGCCTTTTTCAGAGAAAACCCCGACCGGATTCTCCATGTGGCCGAAATCAGCAAGGCAGTGGGCGCCCGGCGCGCCGATGTTCTGCCGATCCTGACCGGAGCATCCTGGTGCCGGTCGGTGGACAACACCAGCTTTTATTTCTTTCCGTAATGCAGCCACGGCCAGTTCACCGGCCTGTCGGCGTATGGAATCTGCCGGCTTCAGGCGCTTCTGCGTTTGCAGGGGCGCTTTTTTCCGTCCATAAAATTCCACAGCAATTCCAAAAACCGCACATTCTCCTTCCAAACCGGAACGGTATCATACGACTGTGCAAAAAACGGCGGGGACGCCTTTTCGGAGCGTCTCCGCCGCAGCAAAACCGCTTTGTTCTGCCTGCAGGCAAACACCAGCCTTTATTCTTCCACGAAAATGGCCCGCGCCGGTGCGCAGCAGGTGCCGGGAAGATGGGGCGTGAGAACCGTGAGCAGGCCGTGCTCTGAAACCGGCTTTCTCAGGTTGACCAGCGGTGCTGCCATGAGGGTGTCGGTTTTGGAAAACAGTTCAAACACATGCTCATCCTTTTCCCAGGAGGGCAGATCGGAGCCCAGCAGAGAGGGCTTCTGCTTCAGAATCCAGACCATGGCGTCCCGGGAGAGGTAGGGAGAACAGGAGAGGAAATCCTCGCTGTACCAGTCCTCCCAACCGCAGCTGAACAGCAGCGCCTCGCCTGGAACCAGTCCGACGCCTTTGAGCGCCTTCTGAAAATCCTCTGCTGTGATCCGGGGACGCTCGGTGTGCGAAAGGGCTATGTCCAGCCGCAGAATCCGGCAGGGGAGATTGACCTTTCGGGAGAGAGGGTAATCCTCCAGAAGCTTTTGTCCCTCATAGCCGTTGAAGTGAGCGGTGGTTTCCAGATAAGTGCCGGTCTGGGAGTTGAAGCCATCGAACACCTCGCAGAAGAAGGTATCGGGGGCGGCGTGAATCTGCCTGGGTTGATAATCAGGGTACATATCGCCGTACTTCCAGAGCCCGGGGCGAATTTCTCCGCTGAGATCCGTGATGGTCATGGTATCATCCTTTCCAAGTATGGTATGGATTCAGTATACCGCAAAAAGCGCCGCTTTGCAAATAGTGCAAAATTCTCCGATTTTATGAAGCAGAGGCGGCAAAAAGCTCGTTTTCCGGAAGAGGTGGAAGAGATGAAACGAAAAAGAACGGGAAAACGGGGCTGCAGTGCCTTGTTCCTGACATGCGCTCTGATTCTGCTGGCCGCTACGGCAGTGATTGCCGTCCGGCCGCTTCTGGATACACGGCACCGGGTGGTGATCGATCCCGGCCATGGCGGCGCGGATGGCGGTGCGTCCGGGGTGGTGCAGGAGGCGGAGATGACGGAGCGGACTGCGTTCCTGCTGGCGGAGCTGCTGCAGGAGGATGGCCGTTTCCGGGTCTGGGTGACCCGGGATCGGGGAGACGGCGCGTCGCTGGCGGATCGCTGCCGCACAGCTGTGCTGCACCGTGCGGAGCTGATACTGTCGATCCATGGAAACTCCGCCGAAGATACGTCCGCTTCCGGCTTTGAATGCTACCCCACTCCGCCCGGCCGGGAGCACCACGAGGAGAGCCTGCGGTTTGCCGGGCTGCTGGCAGCGCGTATGGCCGAGGCGGGCGCCGGCCTGCGGGGAATGGAGGGTATCCGCTACGCCTATTATCTCTCCGACGGCACCAAGCAGCTGGTAGACGGATCGGATGACCGGGTGCGGGAGGAGGAATCCTTTGCCGTGGTGGAGCATGCCGGCTGCCCTTCGGTACTGGCGGAGCAGTGCTTTATCACCAACCCGGAGGACACGGAGCGGTTCGGCAGTGAAGAAGGCTGTCAGCGGACAGCGAGGCAATATTATCTGGCTATTCTGGATTTTTTCGGCGAAGAGGAGAATCCGGAGTCATAAAAAGCAGCAGCCGTTTCCGCAGTGGGAGACGGCTGTTTAACGAATGAATATGCTCATTTATGCTCATTTTTCATTTTCGTGCGCATAAGTGAAAATCTCTTGCTTCTTGGAATCGCTTCTCTTATAATAAAGGTGATGATAATTCCCTGACGAAAGGAAGGTTTTTATGAAATTTACTCATCTTCGCACCAATCACCTGACCAACCCGCTGGGCCATACCCTGAACCCTCTGACTCTTTCCTGGACGGTGGAATCCACCGGAAAGAAGCAGACCTCCGCCCGGGTTGAAATCGCTCTGGATGAGGCCTTTTCGAGCTGCGTATTTGACAGCGGAGAGGCTGACCTCAGCAGTCTGGGCTATACCCCTGACCTGACCCTTTCCCCCCGTACCCGGTATTGGTGGCGTGTGACTGTTACCGCTGACGACGGCGACAGGGCCACCAGCGATCCGGCTTTCTTCGAGACCGCCAAGCTGGAGGAACCCTGGCAGGCGGGCTGGATCACCTCCTCCTTTGACAAGGATCGTCAGTTCCTGCTGAAGCGGAGCTTTGACGGCAGCGGTGTGGTCAGCGCCCGGGCCTATGTCTGCGGCCTGGGCAGCTATGAGCTGTGGCTCAACGGCAAAAAGGTCGGGGACGAGGTGCTGGCTCCCGGCTTCCACAGCTATGATTTCTGGCTTCAGTATCAGACCTATGATCTGACAGATCTGCTGCAGCCGGGCGAAAACACCGTCGGCGCGCTGCTGGCTCCAGCCTGGTACAAGGGCCGTTTCGGCTTCAACGGCGAGGAAGGGGATCGCTACGGCGACACGATGAAGTTCATCGCCGAGCTGCATCTGCAGATGGCGGACGGCAGCGAGCAGGTGATCTGCACCGATGACAGCTGGCTCTGTGCCCCCTCCTTTGTGACCTTCAGCAATATTTACGATGGCGAGAAGCAGGACGCCCGCCTGCTGGAACAGCTGGAATGGACGCCTGCCCGGCCCTGTGAGGCGGAGAAGAGCCCCCTCACCGCCCGGTACAGTCCCCGGATCCTGATTACCGAAACCCTGAAACCCGAGAAGGTGCTGCACACCCCTGCCGGTGAAACGGTGCTGGACTTCGGACAGAATATGACCGGCTGGGTGGAGTTTGACTGCGACCTGCCCGCCGGAACAAAGGTGCATCTGGGCTTCGGCGAACTGCTGCAGGAGAACAATTTCTACCGGGATAACCTGCGGTCCGCCAAAGCGGAGTTTGAGTACATCTCCGCCGGCAAGCCCGATCACGTCCGCCCTTACGGTACCTTCTTCGGCTTCCGGTATGTGAAGGTGGAGGGGATGGAGGCGGATCCCGCCGCCTTTACGGCCTGCGTCATCCACTCTGAAATGGACCGCACCGGCTGGATCGAGACCGCTGACCTGCGGCTCAACCGGCTGCATCTCAACGCCCTCTGGGGTCAGCGGAGCAACTTCCTGGATGTTCCCACCGACTGCCCGCAGCGGGACGAGCGGATGGGCTGGACCGGCGACGCTCAGATCTTTGCAGGTACCGCCTGCTTCAATATGGACGCTGCAGCCTTCTACAGCAAATTCATGGAGGATCTGCGCCATGAGCAGCAGCCGCTGGACGGCGGCGTCCCCTATGTGATTCCGGTGATCAAGGATCTGAAAGCGGGCAAAGCGCTGCTGGGTCATTCCTCCTGCGCCTGGGGCGATGTAGCCTGCGTGCTGCCCTGGCAGCTGTACCAGCATTACGGCGACAAGGAGCTGCTGCGCCGCCACTATCCCGCCATGAAGGGCTGGGTGCACTACATCCGGACCCAGGACGAAAAGGACGGCGGCAAGCGCCTCTGGCAGACC
>JAQXNQ010000347.1 GCA_029098085.1 Oscillospiraceae bacterium | reverse complement strand
GGTCGCTCTGTACATGGACGCCTGCGATATGCTGTTTACCAAGCCGGGCGGCCTGACCAGCACGGAAGCGGCGGTCAAAAATGTTCCGCTGATCCATACCGCTCCCATTCCCGGCTGCGAGACGATCAACGCCCGGTTTTTCTCGGAGCGGGGGATTTCCCTCTGCGCGGCATCGCCGGAGGAGGCCGTTCAGGCGGCGAAGCAGCTGATGGATCCCGCCCGCCGGGAAGCCATGCGGCAGGCCCAGCAGTGGGTCATCAATCCCATGGCCGCTCGGGACATCTGCGAAATTGTTTTGTCCGGCGGCTGAAAAGGAGGTCTTTTCCTTGCGGTTTCTGGCGCCTTATCTGTTTTATATCTTCACCGGCTTTCTGTCGGGCAGCGTCCTGTACAGCAAAATCCTTCCCTGGCAGCTGAAGCGGGTGGATGTGACGCTGCAGAGCGACGACGGCAATCCCGGCACCACCAACGCCATTCACTGCGCCGGGGTTCCCATCGGACTGCTCTGTCTGGTCTGCGATCTGGGCAAGGGCTTCCTGCCGGTGTGGCTGGGCTGCCGCCGTCTGGATGTGAGCTGCTGGTGGTTTGCGCTGGTGCTGGCGGCGCCGGTGTTCGGCCACGCGTTTTCTCCCTGGATGCGGGGAAGGGGCGGCAAGGCTGTGGCCGTTTCCTTCGGTGTGCTGCTGGGGCTGCTGCCGGGGATACCGGCGGTCTGGCTGCTGGCGGGGCTGTACATCTTCTTTTCGGTGGTGGTGGCGGTGCGGCCTCACCGGCTGCGCTCCGTACTGGTCTATGGGCTGTTTGCGGCGCTGAGCCTGCTGCTGCCGGGGCCGTTCTCCCTGTCTTTGGGGTATCTGCTGCTGTCGGGGGCGGTCATCAGCCGCCATCTGCCGCGTAAAACCGTCGAAGCGCCGGAGGTGCTGGTGCTGGGGCGGCGGATCGGTGCGGGAAAATGAAAAAAATCAATTCCATCGGCTATGGGGGGGGCAGGGTGCCGGGCGCTGCCCTTCTGCTGCTGATTCCGGTTCCCTGCGTCTGTCTGCTGCTGACCCGGCTGACCTCATCGAAGCTGCCGCTGATGGCGGCCGGGATCTCGCTGGGAGCGGGGGCTGCGGTGCTGCTTTTTCTGGCGGTGCTGCTCATGGTGGAGCTGCGGCAGGACAGGAAAATTGCCCGATACTATGACGCTCACCGGAGTCTGCGGCTGCCGCTGAAAACGGCCTTTATGAGTGCGCCGCCTGCGGATGCCGGCGGATTCGCAGGGAAGACCGCAGCTGCATCGTGTGCGGCGTCCGGTTTTCGGAGGAAAGAGATCGGACGGCTGAAGAAATTCTGAAGGGATGAAACGAGGATGGAACGCGCTTATCTGACCACCGAGCGGGCGCATTTTATGTGCCCCAATATGCACTTCGGCATTCTGATCGAGCTGAACGCGCCCGCCATTTCGGCTCTGGGCGGCTTTGACAGCAAGGCGGCCGCCTTTGTGGGCGACGGCATGTTTGGTATGGCAAAGCCCACAGCCTGCAGCCTGACCAATCTGGGACGAATTGAAAGCGAAACCATCCGCAGGGCCGCCTTCTATCCGCCCGCCTCTCCGGCGGCCAAGGTAACTGTGGGTGCGCTGACCGTCAACGATACTATGTCCATCTGCCTGAGCAGAAATAAGGCGCAGCAGTAAGGCTGCTGAAAAGGCAAAGGGCCGTTCGGATGAACCGGACGGCCCTGCATTATTTTGTTTATTCCCGTACGAAGAGGGTCAGCTCGCCCTTCATGCAGTTCCGCTCGTTCTGCAGCACGGCGCGGTACTGATAGGTGACGCCGGACTGCAGCCTGGTCAGGGGAATGGAGCGGCGGCCTGCTTCGGTCACCGGCAGCCCTTCGGTGGACTGCCAGCCTTCCTCGTAGGAGGCCAGGGCAAAGCCGGGGTAAACCCGCCATTCAAAGGAGAGCTCCGCCCGGTCAAAGCTGCCCAGAGACTGAATGTCGGCGGAAAGCAGCACGCCGTCCTCCCGCTGCAGAAGCGCCTCTGCGGCGGTCTGCACCTGCATGGGCAGGAAGGCGGGACGGGGGTGGGTGATCTTCAGCACCAGCGGATTACGCCACTGAATGCCGCAGTAAATCCGCTGGGCGTTGAGGGCGGAAATCCACAGCCCTTCCTCCCGCTGCTCCCAGTAGACATGGGCATCCAGATCGGGACGGTATTCGGTCAGCTCGCCTGACTGACCCAGCACCTCCACCGTGGTATCCTCCGACGCTGCCACCGACCGCAGCAGAATTTCCTTCCGCACGCCCCGATCCCAGTCGTTATGGCCGAACAGGACGGCGTAGACCGTCTGTCCGTCTTTGGCCTGCAAAAGCCAGGTGTCCCCCTCGTTGGTCAGCACCCAGGGGCGGACGCCCCGCATGGCTTCTCCGTTGATAAACTGCCAGAGGCCGATTTCGTGGAGAATATTTTCCTGCTCCCGGCAGAGGACGCCGTCCTCGTCCGGGCCGATGTTCAGAAGCAGGCTGCCGCCCTTGGCGCGGGTCTCGGTCAGCAGCCGGATGACATGGAGCCCGGTTTTGTACTGCTCGTTGGTGGGCTGATATTGCCAGGCGGTTCCCAGGGTGATGCAGCCCTCCCAGACCGTGTCGGCGCCGATGCCGGGCAGCTGCTGCTCGGGGGTAGGGATAGCGCCCCGGGTGACCAGCAGGTCAGGCTTCAGATCCCAGGCTACCTCCATGCAGAGCTGCTGCAGGCTCTGGCCCTCTTCATTGCGCATGGTTTCGCCGCCGTCGAAGAAGAACAGCTCGGGATCGTAGCGGGTCACCAGCTCGGTCATCTGCCGCTTCAGCAGGGCCCGGTAGCCTTCCATGACAGCGGGAGAATAGGGCGCTTCCGGATTGCGGGTGATGGGCAGGCCGCTTTCCCGCAGATAGCGGAAATCCTAGGGGGAAAAGTAGAAGCCTACCCGGATGCCGGCTTTGCGGAAGGCTTTGACATATTGGGCTACCAGATCGGTGCCGCAGGGCGTGTTCATGATATTGAAGCCGGTGGTTTCGGTGTCCCAGAGGCAGAAGCCGTTGTGATGCTTGGTGGACAGGACAGCATACTGCATGCCGCAGCGCCGGGCCAGAGAGGCCAGCTTGTCAAAATTCCATCCGGACGCCGTCAGGGTTTTGGGGAGCTCGGTGTAGTA
>JAQXNQ010000346.1 GCA_029098085.1 Oscillospiraceae bacterium | reverse complement strand
GACCTCGTGGGGACGCAGCCCCCGTCCGGCCAGCAGATCAGCCACAAGAGCGGGAATTCCGTGCTCCCGCTGCAGCAGCCGGCTGGCCTGAGGGTCAATTTGAGGAAGGATCCAGGTGGAAAAGAGCATAAGAGCCTCCGATGTTCCAGTGAAGAGTGAATGGTGAAGAGTGAATTTGCTTTCCGCTGCGCGGAAAGCCGGGATGAAAGATAATCTTTATTATAGCACTTTTTCGCAGGTTTTTCAACCGGAAGGGGCGAGTCTGCTTCGAAGCAGCCGAAAAACCGCAGGAAAAGAAGGAACGCCGACTGTGAAAAGCAAGGCTCCCTAAAATTTTTGATTGTTTACACAAAAACTCTGTTAAATCTGACTCAAATATGCTATAATGGCAGCAAAGGCGCTGTGCTGTACCGCCGCGCCCGTGCAAATGCCAAACGAAAGAGGGATCATCCATGAACACACCATTGAAAATCCTCTGCATCGGCAACAGCTTCTCTCAGGACGCCACTCGCTATCTGGAGGGCGTGGCCGCAGCCGGTGAACAGCCGGTGCTGGCCCGCAACCTCTACATCGGCGGCTGCAGTCTGGAGCGCCATGCCGACAACCTGCGCCATCTGGCCTTTGAGTACGAGTATCAAAGGGACGGTGAGCACCTGTTCACCACCATCATCCCGAACCGGAGGCGGGGCGTCTCGATCCGCATGGCGCTGGAGATGGACAGCTGGGATGTGATCACGGTGCAGCAGGTCAGCGGCCTGTCCGGCGTCTACGAGAGCTATTTCCCCTACCTGTCCGAGATCCTGCGGGTGATCCGTTCCTTCCGCCCCAAAGCGGAGATCCGGCTGCACAGCACCTGGGCCTACGAGACGGACAGCACCCACACCGACTTTGCCCGCTACGGCTGCAGCCAGCAGCAGATGTACGAGGCCATTCAGGATGTGACCGGGCGGATCTCGTCCGAGTTCGGCCTGCCGGTGCTGCCCACCGGCGCCTTCATCCAGACCCTGCGGAGCCTGCCGCCCTTTGACTATCCAAACGGCGGGCTCTCCCTCTGCCGGGACGGCTTCCACCTGAACGAGTATGGACGGTACGCCGCCGCCCTGATCTGGTACAAGGCCCTGGGCGGCTCTGTCCGGGACAACGGCTTTGCCCCCGAGGGAACCGACCCCGCTCTGCTGGCGGTCATCCGGGAGGCTGCCGACGCCTTTGAACTTCCGACCGAAAAAGGAGAAACTGTATGATTCTGAAGCTTGCCCGCATCAGCTATGATGCCGTGGTGGCCTACGCCGCCGAAGAACTGAAGCGCTGTCTCGAAATCATGGATCCGTCGGTGCAGGTGCTGACCCTCACCTACCCCGCCTGGCGGGAGGACGTCAAGGGCGCCCTCTGGATCGGCATGGATCCCGCTCTGCCCGTTTCCCTGCCCGAGGTGGAGGATCCCAAACTGGATGACGCCATCGCCATTGAGGTGCAGGGCGGCACCGGCTTCATCACCGGCGCCAATCCCCGTGCGGTGCTGATCGCCGCCTTCCGCCTGCTGCGGGAGCTGGGCGCCTGCTGGATCCGTCCCGGCAAGGACGGTGAGCTGCTGCCCCCTTGCGATTTCCGCAGCCGCAGCATCTCGATCCGGGAGGTTCCCGCCTGCCGTCACCGGGGTGTCTGCATCGAGGGCGCCATCGCCCTGGAGCATGTCACCGAGATGATCGACTGGATGCCCAGGGTGGGTCTCAACGCCTACTTCAACCAGTTCATGATCCCCGCCACCTTCTACGAGCGGTGGTATGAGCACTACCTGAACCCCAACTACACCCCCTTCAAGGTGGATCTGGCCGACATCGAGGGCATCCGGGACACCACCGTCTTTGAGATGAAGCGCCGGGGTCTGCTCTACCACGCCACCGGCCACGGCTGGACCTGCGAGCCCTTCGGCATCTCCGGCACCGGCTGGGACGCCGACCGGGAGCATTATGTGCCCGAGGAGTCCCGGCAGTATCTGGCGCTGGTCAACGGCAAGCGGGATCTGTGGGGCAATATTCCCCTGAACACCAACCTGTGCTACTCCAACCCCGAGGTGCAGCGGCGGATGTCCGACGCGGTGGCCGACTACTGCG
>JAQXNQ010000345.1 GCA_029098085.1 Oscillospiraceae bacterium | reverse complement strand
CCGGCCATCGGCGTGGCAGTGGCAGCTGCCTACGGGGATGCAGCGCACCTTCGGGCCGCTGCTTTGCTGACCGCCGCCCATGGCTTGTTTCAGTGCATCGCCCTGCCTTTCGGCGGCGTGTTCCGGGTGGACGCCGGGAATGTGTACCACCGGGGGCCGCTGTTTCCGGTTTATGCGGCGGCCCTTGTCCTGTCCATTCTGTACGGCTGCGTTGCCGCGCTCCGGGGCGGCAGAGCCTATCAGACGGGGATGGACAGTGTACTGCTGCTGACCCTGCTGATGCTCACTGCAGGCGTTGGCCTCCTCCTTGTCTTTCCCGACATCCGGATTGCCTATCTGTGCGTTTCGGTGGGGAATACACTGCTTTACATGCGCCATTACAAAATCATGCTGCAGGTGGACGCCGTGACCGGCCTGCTGAACCGCCGCTGCTATGATGTGAACATGGCCGACCTGGGTTCTCAGGCGGTGATTCTGCTCTTTGATGTGGATCAGTTCAAGCAGGTCAACGATACCTTCGGCCATTCGGTGGGGGACATCTGCCTGCAGCAGGTGGCCGGGATCCTGCGGAGCATTTACGGGCGGTACGGCCTCTGCTACCGGATCGGCGGGGATGAGTTTGCCGTGATCATGCGAAGCGGTCTGGGCCGGACGGAAATACTGAACCGTGGCTTTGACTCGCTCATCCGGAAGCTGCGTGAGGCGGACGGCCGGATGCCCGGGGTGTCCATGGGATACGCCCGCTATGATGCCGCCGCGTCCCGCATCCAGGATGTACTGGAGGAGGCGGACGCCATGCTGTACCGCAGAAAGAGCGAAAAAGCCCGGGTATCGGGCAGCTGAGCAAAGGCGGGCCGGGGATTTTCTGACCCGCCTTCTTGATTTCTTTACTCTGACCTCAGAAAATTTTCCCAAACCCCTTTACTTTTCCTTTGTTTTTTGCTATACTATAGCTGTTATGCGGATGTAGTTCAATGGCAGAACATCAGCTTCCCAAGCTGAATACGCGGGTTCGATTCCCGTCATCCGCTCCAGCAGCCTTGCGCATCTCACAAACGTGGGATGCGTTTTGTTTTTGCTCGCACCGGCGCAAAGCTGTTTCGCAGACAGCGCATTTAAAACAGAAATCCCGCCGTCCTTTCGGAAGGCGGGATGTGTGGTTATGTATCCAGCTTGTGGAAAACCGGCTTGCGGTTTTCAAAGGAAGCCAGGTAGCGGAAGCCCGCCTGCACGGCGATGTCGGCGGCCTCGCCCCAGTCAGCACCCACATCGGCGGCGCGGTGGGCATCGGAGCCGATGGTCAGGATTTCGCCGCCCAGCTCTTTATACAGCTTCAGCAGCCGCAGCCCCGGCAGCACAGAGGACGCCTCCTGACGCAGACCGGAGGTGTTGATTTCCAGTCCCTTGCCCCGCTCAATCAGCTTGCGGAGCACCGCCTCCAGCTGCTCGGAGTAGTCGCACAGCTCCACCGGAATGCCCTGACGGGCGGCGTAGCGCTTGATCAGATCGATGTGGCCCAGACAGTCAAAGTCGCCGGTTTCCACCAGATCATACAGGGCCGACAGATTCCGCAGACAGAGGTCGTCCAGATGGCATTCCTTGAAGGCCACCAGCCCCAGATCCAGATCCCGGATCTTGTGTACCGATCCCAGCACAAAATCGAAGGAGAACCGGGAGAGAATCTGCCCGGCCCAGTCGGGGTTGACGGTGGGCTGGCCCAACTCGATGCCCCGGCGGATTACCAGCTGTCCGGCGAACAGCTCCCGGCAGCGGTCGATTTCCCGCTGATTCTTTTCCAGATAGCTTTCGGTGAAGAAGCCCCTGGGATGGGACGGGGAATAGCACTCAAAGTGGTCGGTGACGGCAATCTCGTCAAACCCCCGGCTGATGGCGGCGCGGCAGATCTCCTCCATGGGAGACTTGGCGTCCGGGGAGTGGCTGCTGTGCAGATGGTAGTCGGCGCGGTAGCTTTTCATAATACCTTCCTTTTCGGCGGCGGTGGATGGCTCGGAACCCTTACAGATACCTTTATCATACCGTAAATTCCCGGTAAAATCAATCCTTTGTGGAAAAGAAACAGCCGGATGCTTCGATTTTACACGTTTTATACAATATAGGCCATCGCTTTTCTCCGTCAATTTATGGCTTTTCCCGCGCCGGGAGAAAAGGTTTGTCTTTCAGGGGAGAGTGTGGTATAATAAACAAATAGGCAATCAGGAAAAGCGGCTTCCGATGCGGTGCGGCCGCTTCACCGGAACTGGGGGATTGTATGCGCGTCATCGGCATTGACCCGGGCTACGCCATCGTGGGCTGCGGGATACTGGAATACAACGGCAGCGTTTTCCGGACGCTGGAGTATGGGGCCATCACGACCCCGGCGGGCATGGAGTTTACAGCCCGGTTGCAGATCATCTACGACCAGACGACGGAGCTGCTGACCACCTTCCATCCGGAGGCCATGGCGGTGGAGAAGCTCTATTTCAACACCAACACCACCACCGCCATCGATGTGGCACAGGCCAGAGGGGTGATCCTGCTGGCGGCAAAGCAGCAGGGGATTCCGGTGTACGAGTATACACCCTCCCAGGTCAAGCAGGCTGTGGTGGGCTACGGCAAGGCGGAGAAGCGGCAGGTCATCGAGATGACCCAGAAGATTCTCTCCCTGAAAACCACTCCCAAGCCCGACGACGTGGCCGACGCCCTCGCCATCGCCGTCTGTCATGCCCATACGGGGCCCAGCCCGCTGGAGCGACTGCTTCTGCACGGGCGGCCCAGAGGATAAGCAAAACGCTTCATTTTTATAAAGGAGACCATTATGCTTTACAGCTTACGCGGAAAACTGACCCATGTGGAGGCGAACTTCGCCGTGGTGGAGTGCGCCGGCGTGGGATACGGGGTGCGCACCTCGGCAGTGACCATCTCAAAGCTCCCCAAAATGGGGGAGGAGGTCACCCTCTACACCTATCTGCATGTGACCGAAGCGGGACTGGATCTGTTCGGCTTCCGGGATCAGAGCGAGCTCGCCTGCTTCAAAATGCTCATCGGCGTCACCCGGGTGGGGCCGAAGGCGGCTTTGTCGGTGCTCAGCTCGGTGACGGCGGAGCAGTTTGCCCTCTGCGTGGCCTCCGGCGATGCCAAAACCCTGGCCCGCGCGCCCGGCCTGGGCATGAAAACCGCCCAGCGGATTCTGCTGGAGCTGAAGGACAAGGTGGACAAGGAGCAGGCCGCCGCAGGCTTTACCGAAGCGGTGGATATTCCCGCCCCCGGCCGCAGCTCCAACGCCGGAGAGGCCATCAGCGCCCTGGTGGTGCTGGGCTACACCCAGAGTGAGGCCGCTTCGGTGGTCACCAAGCTCCCCCCCGAGCTGTCGGTGGAGGAGATGATTAAGGCGGCATTGAAAAAGCTGTCTTAGCTTTCCGCCGGCGGGAAGCTGCAAGAACGACTCCCGGCCGGAGCGGCCGGGCCGCCAGCGCAATAAAGCAGAAAACAGCCGTCAGTTTTTTCCGGCGCATGGCGGACGTCATTCTTGCGGGTGAACAAACCTCCTCTGCGTGGGAGCGCATCGTATGCTCACCGATGATCGCAAATGTCCGGTGGGGCTCCGATTAACCGCGAAACGGCCAGCGGCCGTCCCCTGCAGCAGTGGCGGGATGCCCACAGGCGTTCATTTTTTATCAACCTGTCAGAAGGGAGCAATCGCTTTGTTCGAATCACAGCTGAACTCCAGCGACATCGAGCTGGATCTGGAGAACCGGATCACCGCGCCGGAGGTAAACGCCGGAGACGCGGAAACCGAATACTCCCTCCGGCCCAAAACGCTGGA
>JAQXNQ010000344.1 GCA_029098085.1 Oscillospiraceae bacterium | reverse complement strand
CAGAACATCATCAGAAAGTACGCTCTGATGTGTACTGTTGACAACCTCGAGAAAATCTGTTAATCTGATTTTGGAGATGTTCGTGGAAGGGTAAACTCCCTGGGGCTTCGTGTCCACCCGTCCATCTCTCTTTTTTTGTCTGCCGCTGACCGAATGCGTCACGTCATAAACTTCCATATCGGCAATATTACCCGACCGCTGCTCTGCTGTCACAATGGCAACGAATTCGCGCCCTTGACTGTCCGTCGCGTATGCCGCCATGACGTATGTACCGGCCACGCCTTCCGCCTTGTTGTACAGCCCGTTGACCGGCACCGCGTTTTTGACCACATTGCCGATCACTGTGCCCAGTCTGGAGTTGGTCAAAAGACGATTGGCACTTCCGTCAACGCTATGTCGAATGGTCGAAATATCGATTCTCAGCTCTCTTCCGGTGTAGCTGTTTCTCACATAGACCTTGCCGTCCCGTTCCGTTCCCACGGTTCGGGCATTTTTCATGCCCTCTTTATTGGATTTTTCCGCGGGTCAGTCGTCGTCTTCTGCCATGGCAGCCTCAAACTCTTCCAGCGTCTCGCCGTATACGCCGGGTTCGGCCCACTGGTCGATCATGTGATAAAGCTCCTGCGCCGAAGCATGGGGATGTACTTGCACATAATCAATGGCTTCATCTACAAAATCCATTCCTTCTGCAAAATCAAGGTAAGCTTCCACATCTTCCGCCAGAAAGGAGTCAATCCGGGTCTCTTTTTCGCAGATCAGAGCCTCCAGCAGGCTGCGGAGCGTTTCGATTTTTTGATCAGACATTTTGATCTCTTCTCCTTATAGGTCACAAGCAGTTTTCTGACCTGTTCGAGCAAAGCATCTTTTTCCATGGAGCCATCTCCTTTTACTCTTTCAGATCCTCTCCGTTATCACCTGGAGCAAGCCCATCGGCATTGGCGTCGAAAAAATCCCAAAGCTCACTGACGGTCGACTTTGGATGATCGGAGATGAATTCAAGAGCTTTCTCGGTGATCTCATACTGACAGAAGGCTTTGGCAAGAACCTCTACTTCTGGGCCCTCCTCCGAGGGAAGGTGAGAAAGTTTTTCTTTCAGCTGCTTTTCAAATTCCGGATCAACAAGTTTATCCAGCATTTTATGCCACCTCACTCCAATTTGATTCGGGTATGGACCACAATACCGCCCTCACCGTCCGAACTGATACGATAACGATAAGAAGCATCCCGCAGACTGACGATCCCATCCTCCGGCTTTAACCCCGGACACTGTTTACCTTCCGGAGCCGGTCGCCTTCATCGTCGTCGAATCTCCACTCCCGCTGTCTGGTTTTCCTTTCAGCCGAGACAGAGCTTTCTCCGCGTACGCTTCTTTTTCCTCGTTGGTCATGTTCTCCATAGGAGAGAAAATCTCCAGCAAAGTAATATTGGGCGCTTTCCCGTCCAAAATCCATCTCAATAAGGCGTGCCGATGAGTCGTATCCCCCGGATCGACCAGCTTCCGCTTTCTTTCTTCCAGGATCATAGCGTCGCTTTTCTTCTTCATAAACAATCTCCTTCGCATCCTGTTTGGCAGTTCCATCTGCAATATTCAGGAGAATAACAGCATCCAGCGAAGGGTTTTCCCAGTCACCGTCCGTGAAGAGCAGTAGATCCCCCACATCGACAATGTATCCGCCGTCCCGGCTTCTGGGCGCATATTCACCGAGCTTTCTGGTTCCAGCAATCCGGCTGTAAAAGAGGGATCTCTCTTCATCCGTGATGATGCCGTTCTCTACGGCCCATCGTACAGGTTCTCCGATCTCCTGCTTTTTCTTTCGGCTCAGCTGATACCGCTTTCCTTCCCCTTCAGCATATGCAGCCGCTTGGCAGTCTTGTTCCGGTGGTCGTAGTACCGGTTTACGAACTCTTCCCGTGTTTCTTTGGCCTGGAATCCGGTGCGTCCGGATCGAGGGAATCGTCCCAGATTGGCGAGCAGTGATGCGCGAACGTTTCCTCTAAGCTCTTCGGATTTCCGCTGTGTGTATTCTCCGTCGCGAATCCCAGTGCCCGCAGCTTCTTCTTCGTTTCCTCTGACAACGGCATCTTCATCTTCTCCTTTCAGTGCGCCGCCTTTTCTTTCAGCATACCCCGCCGATGTCAGCTGTTTCTGTCCGGCATCTTGACAGGCCGGGCGGCATATGCTATATTGATAACAGAACCGTAACTGACTGCTCGTGACGGCAATTGGAGCCTGATCTGCTGCGGTCAGCAAGCGGTTCTTTTTTTGTCCGGATCAGTCCGCAAAAAACGGATTCTCCCCGCTCTGCAGCTCTTTCAGGAGCCTTGCTGCGAACGCTTCCTTTTGCTCGTTGGTCATGCTTTCCATAGGAGACAAAATCTCCAGCATCGTAGAAGAAGACGCTCCCCTGTCCATAAGCCACCTCAACAAGGCGTGCCGATGAGTTGTATCCCCCGGGTCTACCAGATTTCGTCTTCTTTCTTCCAGAATCATGGCGTCGCTTTTCTTCCGAATACGTTTCTTCATAAAGGGCTCCTTCCCGCGCAGCCTGCCGCTTCCGTTTGTAAAGAGCGGCACAGCGGCTGCAGACCGTTATGAGTTCGCGTATTCTACGACGCGGGATGCAGACAGGGCACAGCCTCCAGACGGAAGCTGTGCCCTGTCCCTTGAAAAGGCTTACCCCTCGTAATCCTCTTCGTTCTCCCAGTTATGCCAGACGTTCTGCACGTCATCGTTCTCTTCCAGCTTCTCCAGCAGGAGAGACATCTTCTTCATCTGCTCCTCATCGGTCAGGGAGACATAGGTGTCGGGCACCATCTGCACCTCGGCGGTCTCGAAGGCGTAGCCCATGCCCTGCAGGGCGTCCAGCACATCGTTGAAGGAAGAGGGCTCGCAGGTGATCTCCACCATGCCGTCCTCCATGGAGAAGTCGTCGGCACCGGCCTCCATCACGTCCTCCATGATCTTTTCCTCGCTGTACTGCTCCTCTTCGTTGTTGATGACGAAGACGCCCTTCTCCTTGAAGCCGAAGGAGACGCAGCCGCTGGTGCCCATGTTGCCGCCGAACTTGTCGAAGGTGTGGCGGACATCACCGGCGGTGCGGTTGCGGTTGTCGGTCAGGCACTCCACAATGACCGCCACGCCGCCGGGGCCGTAGCCCTCGTAGACGATGGTCTCGTAGCTGTTGCGGTCGCCGTCGCCCATGGCCTTCTTGATGATCCGCTCGATGTTGTCGTTGGGCACGTTGTTGGCCTTGGCCTTGGCAATCAGCACCTTCAGGGTGCTGTTGTTATTGGGGTCGCCGCCGCCCATCTTGACCGCAACGGCGATCTCACGGCCGATCTTGGTGAACACCTTGGCTTTGGCGCCGTCGGTCTTCTCTTTCTTTCTCTTGATATTGTTCCATTTCGAATGTCCGGACATAAAACTCTTCCTTTCTTTATTTTCAGTGAAAACTGTGTGCATAAAGCCCGGCGGGTCTGGCATACTAAGGGCGTAAAGTGAGGTGAAAACCATGAACAGAAACGCAAACAATCAGTCTCAGAATCAGCGCTCTCAGAGCCAGAACCAGCAGTCCCGGAATCAGCAGCAGAACCAGTCCCAGAACCAGCAGAATCAGTCTCAGAATCAGCGTTCCCGCAGCCAGTCTCAGGACTGACCGGCCGGGGAAACTCCTCTCGGAAAAGGGCGGCTCCGGCCGTCCTTTTCCTTTTGGGGCTTTTCAAGCGGTCCCCCTCAGGCCCGCCTCAGCCCTCCTCCACCGACTTGAAGCCCTCGCCCATGACCTCGGCCGAATCGGCGGCGATGATGAAGGCGTTGGGGTCGATGCGGCGGACGATCTTCTTCAGATGGTGGTACTCGCTGGTGCGGACGGCGCAGAGCAGCACCTTCTTGTCCTTGTGGGTGTAGCCGCCCTCGCCGTGGAGCAGGGTCACGCCCCGATCCATATCCTGCAAAATCTTATTGGTGATGGCCTCGTGCCATTCGCTGAACACATAGACCAGCTTGCCCTTGTCGGTGCTGTAGACCACCACATCAATGACCTGGGAGTTGACAAACACCGTGATGACGGCGTAGAGGGCCGACTCAATGGAGCCGAACACCAGCACCGACGCCAGAATGACGCAGAAGTCCACCATCAGCATAACCCTTCCCAGCTGCAGATGGGGAAAGCGCTGGTTCAGCAGCTTGGACACGATGTCGGTGCCGCCGGTGGAGCCGGCGAAGTAGAAGACGATGCCCAGTCCCGCGCCCACCAGCACGCCGCCGAACAGGCAGGACATGAGCCGCTCGCCGCCGTACACCGGCAGCTGCAGCGGGGTCAGAATATAGTCATAGATCACCGTGAAGCTGACGACCGACAGCAGGGTTTTCATCAGAAACTCCCGTCCCAGCCGCCTCCAGCCGATGATCAGCAGGGGCAGGTTGATGGCGGCGGTGATCAGACCGATGGGCGCGCCGGTCAGGTAGTTGACCATGATGGCGATGCCGCTGACGCCGCCGGGAGCGATGTTGCTGGGGGTGATGAAGTAGTAGGTGCCCAGGGCGTACAGCCCGGTGCCCACCACAACAAACAGATACTCCAGCAGATTTTCCAAACGGGGACTTTTCACTTTCTCCATAGGATCTTCCTTTCCCTGTGATTTGGATAACTCAGCTCTCCAGCGCCTCCCAGATCCGGTCGAACAGCTCCTCCGCCCGGGGGAGCCGCTGCTGCAGATACAGATATCCGAACAGGGTCTCCAGACCGGTGGCGCAGCGGTAAGCCATGGGGTCGGCGTTTTTGGGGGTGTTGTTGTGGGTGTTGCGGCCCCGCTTGTAGATGGCCAGCTCCTCCTCGTCAAGCAGAGGCTGAATCAGGTGGGCACCCTGGGCCTGGGCGTCGGCGCAGACATGCCGCACCGTCTCCCGGTGAAGCTGCCCGATGGGGGCGCTGCCCCGCTGAACCAGCCGCTGGCGCACCATCAGCTCAAAGACTGCGTCGCCCAGAAAAGCCAGGGTCAGGGGACTCAGCTGCTTGGGGCTGGTGACATTTTCAATCTCCAGAAAAGGCCCCTCCCTTACCGGATATACTCAAACTGGAAGCCGCCGATGTCCACCGTGTCGCCCTCCTGAACCCCCATCTCATCCAGCCGGTCGATGATGCCGCTCTCGCGGAGCACCCGCTGGAAGTACTGCAGGGATTCGTAGTCGTCGGGGTTGATGGTGGCCATGATGGGCTCCAGCCAGGGGGCGTCCACATAATAAACGCCTTCCTCGACCTCCACCTGGAAGCTGCGGTCCTGTCCGGGGGTGACCTCCGGGCGGACGAAATCGGCCTCGTAGGTTTTGACTGGCGGCAGGGTGGCCAGCCGGGCGGCGATGCAGTCGATCAGCTCCTGCAGACCCTGACGGCCGGCGGCGCTGATGGTGAAGAAGGGCAGCCCCTGCTCCTCCACATAGGCGCGGAAGGCTCCGATCTGCTCGGGGGACGCCAGGTCGCACTTGTTGGCGGCGACGATCTGGGGCCGGTCGGCCAGCTCCTCATTGAAGCGGCGCAGCTCCAGGTTGATCTTCTCAAAGTCCTCGACGGGGTCTCTCCCCTCGCTGCCGGACACGTCCACCACATGGACGATCAGGCGGCAGCGCTCCACATGGCGCAGAAAGTCGTGGCCCAGGCCGACGCCCTCACTGGCACCCTCGATCAGGCCGGGGATGTCCGCCATGACAAAGCTGCTTTCGGCGTCATAGGACACCACGCCCAGCACCGGGGCCAGGGTGGTGAAGTGATAGTTGGCGATCTTGGGCCGGGCGCCGCTGACCGCCGAGATCAGGGTGGATTTTCCCACGTTGGGGAAGCCCACCAGTCCCACGTCGGCGATGAGCTTCAGCTCCAGCTGCAGCTCAAAGCTCTCGCCCGGGACGCCGGGCTTGGCGAACCGGGGAATCTGGCGGGTGGAGGTGGCGAAATGCTGGTTGCCTGCGCCGCCCTTGCCGCCCCGGGCCAGCACCACCGGCTCCTCACCGGACATGTCCGCCATGATCTGGCCGGACTGCACCTCCCGGATGACGGTGCCCTCGGGCACCCGGATGATCAGATCCTCGCCGCTTTTGCCGCTGCAACGGCGGGAAGCGCCGGGCTTTCCGTTCTCCGCCAGGAATTTCTTTTTATAGCGGAAGGTCTCCAGGGTATTCAGATGCTTATCCACGACGAAAACAACGTCTCCGCCCCGTCCGCCGTCGCCCCCGTCCGGGCCGCCGGCTGCCACATACTTTTCCCGATGGAAGGACACGGCTCCGTTTCCGCCGTCTCCCGCTTTGATTGTGATCCGTGCGCGGTCTATAAACATGGATTCTCCTTCAACAAACAAAAACCCCAAGCAGCGAGGCCCGGGGTTTCCGTCGGTCATTTTACCTTAAGCAGTATAAACGCTGACCTTTTTGCGGTCACGGCCGAGACGCTCGAATTTTACCTTGCCGTCAACCAGAGCGAAAAGGGTGTCATCGCTGCCGATGCCCACGTTCTCACCGGGGTGGATGTGGGTACCGCGCTGTCTGACCAGGATATTGCCGGCCACAACAAACTGACCGTCGGCACGCTTGACGCCGAGACGCTTGGACTCGGAATCACGGCCGTTCTTGGTGGAACCAAGGCCCTTTTTATGGGCGAAGAACTGCATGCTGATCTTTAACATAACTCTTACACCTCCGTACAGGAAATCTGGATGTTTTTGGGGTGATCCTCCCGCAGCAGCTCCAGATGGAGCTTCAGGGCCTCCAGCATGGCGGACGCCTCATCGGAAGAATCTTCCAGCCGCAGCGAGACCGTGTCTCCCCCGGCTTCGACCCGGGCATTCTGCTTCAGAATCTCGGTGATGCCGTTGGCGGTCAGCTGCACGGCGGAGCTGATGGCGGCACAGAGAATGTCCCGCCCGGCTGCAGCGTATCCGGTATGACCGGAGACGGAAAAGCCGCAGAGCCTGCCGTTTCTGGAATAAAAGGTCGCTTTGGTCATCGATTAAGCCTTGATGGCGTCGATGCGGACCTGGGTGTAGGGCTGTCTGTGACCCATTTTGCGTTTCTCGCTCTTCTTGGGCTTGTAGGTGAAGACGGTGATCTTCTTGCCCTTGGCGGTCTTCATCAGAGTGGCTTCCACGGAAGCGCCGTCCACATAGGGAGCGCCAACCTTGGTTCCGTTCTCGTCAGCGACCATCACCACCTTGTCGAAAGAGATGGTGGACTGAGCCTCGCCCTCGATCTTCTCGATGTAAACCACATCGCCGACCTGAACGCGGTACTGCTTGCCGCCGGTTTCCATAATTGCGTACATGATAGGCACCTGCCTTTACTCTAAACTCGCTGCCCGCCAGGCGCAGATCTGCTCTGCTTCAGGAGCCCGGGGCACGCGGCGAAATTATTATACCATGTGGGGAAGGGCTTGTCAAACAGTTTCACCGGATTTTTTGAGAAAAATGCAGGTGAAAAGGAAAATCTCTGTTTTGACAGGATTTCACAAAGAATTGAATGGATTTTTGGGTGATTTGGTGGAGCATGGGCTTTCCTTTGCGCACTCATGCCGGGCTTCCCTCCGCCGGAAAAGCCCTCCCCTCCTTCACCTCGACAATCCGGTCGGCACAGGCGAGGAACTCCGGCCGGTGGGAAATGGAGAGGATCGTCAGGCCCCGGGTATCGGCCAGCTTCCGCAGCAGATCCCGGATGATGGCCTCCGACTCCTGATCCACATTGGCGGTGACCTCATCCAGCAGCAGGATGCTGCTGCCCCGCAGCAGACCCTGTGCCAGTCCCAGCCGCTGCCGTTCGCCGCCGGAAAGGAGCAGTCCCCCCTCGCCCACAGCGGTATCCAGCCCGTCGGGGAGCCTTTGGACAAACTCCCGCAGGCGCACCAGCGAAAGAGCGTCAAACATCGCCTCATCGTCCGCGTCCGGCCTGGCCAGCAGCAGGTTATCCCGGATGGTGCCGGGAAAGAGCACCGTCTCCTGAGAGATCCGCATGATCTCCCGCCGCAGACTTTGCAGCGTGAAGGCGTCCAGCGGGACGCCGTCGGCGGTGATGGCTCCGCCGTCCGGCTCGTACAGCCGGATCAGCAGGTCAAAAATGGTGGATTTACCGGCGCCGCTCTGGCCGACGATGCCCAGCCACTCCCCCTTCCGGACGATCAGGTTCAGGCCCTTCAGCACGGCGCCGCGGCTCTCCTCGTAGGTAAAGGAAAGGTCCCGCAGGGCGAGCTCCTTCTCAAGGCGGAATTCCCGGCTGCCCGTTTGCTCCGGCACCGGCAGGGTCAGGATTTCAAACAGCTTGCCGAACTCCCCCAGCTGCTGCCTGAAGCCGTAGTTGGTGGCCATGGCAGACTGAGCGGCGGCGAAAAAGCTGCCGGCATAGCTGAGGATCAGGATGCACTGGCCCACTGTCATGGTGCCCCGCATGGTGAAAAAGGCGCCCATGGCAAAGAGCAGGCCGGTGAACAGGCCGTTGGAGAACTGGTTGATCCACAGATAGGTCATGTTTTCGTTGAGCACCATCCTGCCCCAGACGGAGATGGCGCCCTGGCTGACGGTGCGCAGCTGCTCCAGCCGCTGCTTTTCCGCCGACATGGCCTTGACAAAGCCCACGGATTTGAGGGTATCGGTGACGATCTGCATCATCTTTCCGTTGGCTTCCATGATGCGGCCCGTCAGCTTCTGGGCCTTTTTGCCGAAACGAATGCTGGGGAAATAGGAGACCGGGCAGTACAGCAGCGCTGCCGCCGCGATCCAGAGGTTGATGCTCGCCAGCACCCCAAAGACCACCAGTCCCTGCAGCAGTCCGGCGATGATGCCGGGGATATCCACCAGCCAGAGATAGATGTACTGCAGCGCGTCCTTGCGGCAGTAGGTGGCCAGCTCGGCGGAATTTTTGTCGTCAAAATACGAGACCGGCTGGGCCATCAGCCGCTCCATGGCGGAGATGGTCAGCTTCTCGCTCATCCGGCGGCATTCCACCGCAGTCAGGTACTTGTAAAAGGCGGACAGGCCGGTGGACAGGATGGGCAGCAGCACAAACCAGACAAGGCCGATGCAGAGCTCTTTGACGGCTCCGGCGGGAATGTAGTCGTCCACGATTCTTTGCATGATGGCGGGCGGAATCAGGCCCACCAGCTGCAGCATCAGGGCGATGCAGCCGGAACCGACGGCGTACAGGCGGAAATGGGGAATCTGGCGGATGACTTCCCTGCGGATTTTCTGTTCGTTCGTTATTTGTTTGGTTTTCATGGAAATGGCTCCTTCGATGATCGAAACGAGCCGGCGAAGACCGCCCGGATGGCCGGACGGAATCAGCCGCCGGCGGGATTTTCAGCGTCCTCCGCACAGGAGCACTCCCGACCGCGGTTGGGTAAGAGAAGCAGCTGTGCGGGATTCGTGAGCACCCGACAGCACAGCCGGTTTGAAGGTCTGCCGCTGGCAGGCCGTGAAGGAATGCCGCCGGGCTTCAGTTCCTCAGCGGGCTGTATCCGAAGGTCATCAGCGACCACATTTTCTGTTCTTTTCTCATAAAAGCCTCCGCTCCCCGTCCTGCGGGACAGAGAAAAAATTTATCAGAAACATTTTATCGCAAAACCGTGCAGCATTCCATCGGGATTCTGCATAAAAACCCGGGACTGGACTTGTGGAGGATGGACAAAGGGAGCGCGATTGCGCTCCCCCAGATTGTCGAAAAAATACTTCGCAGCAAAAAGTTGCACAAAGAGAGGGAAAGGTGTATGCCCGCTGGAAGCGGGCATGGGGTCTCTGAAGAATATCTTGCGGCCTACATCGCTTTCCGCAAGCGGAAAGCTGCAAGAACGCAAGCGTTCTTGCGCGTGAGTGCTCCTTTTTGACGTTGTTGGTATACGACAAGGCGCGGAAGAGCAGGATTTCGCCCTCTGCGAGATTTGACCGCAGGGCAAATCCAGGCGACACAGGGCGCTGCCAGACTAAGGCCGAAGGCCGTGTCTAGGACTCGCGATTTTTTGGCTTTCCGCTTGCGGAAAGCGGAGGAAACTCGAGTAAAACTTTAAATGCCTTGGCAACCAATCGAAAGTGAGCTGCCTAATTGTGCAAGTTGCCAACCTGTGGTGACTTTATCGACACGCTGCAGCCATCCTCTCAGCAGTCAGCCGGTTTTCTCATCGTGAGCGAAATCCTCTTCTTCGCCGTGTCCACCGACAGCACCCAGACCGTGACGATG
>JAQXNQ010000343.1 GCA_029098085.1 Oscillospiraceae bacterium | reverse complement strand
GTTTGCCCGCTGTGGTGTATGTCCAGCCTCCCACAAGAAAGACGGCACTGAACACTATCACCGCCGCGTATAAAATCCAATTCCTCCGAACCGCCCTTTTCATCGTCCCTCCTGTGCGCTGTATAAAACGCCATCCTCCGCACATCCTGAAAAAGGAGGCGAAAATTCTTTGATTCATTCCAAACAGTATCGACAAATTACCCTTATTATACTATAATAGAAGCAGAAACTCAATGAAAGTTCACAGCTCCGGTTCTTTTCCGGAAAATCAAGGAGGTAAAACATGAGCGTTGTCACCGTTACAACTCTGAATTTTCGCGACGAAGTACTGAACGCACCCAAGGGCCTGCCCGTTCTGGTGGATTTCTGGGCCAGCTGGTGCGGCCCCTGCAAAATGCTTTCTCCCGTTGTGGATCAGATTGCCGAAGAAGTGGACGGCGTCAAGGTCTGCAAGGTCAACGTGGACGAGGAACCGGATCTGGCGGCTGCCTACGGGGTGGAATCCATTCCCACGCTGATCCTTTTCCGGGACGGAGAGATTGACAACCAGATGGTCGGCGTCCGTCCCAAGGCTGCCATCGTCAGCATGATCAGCGGATGAGGGAGCCTATGGACAAGCAGTTTGATCTGGTCATTGTCGGCGGCGGCACAGCCGGCATGACCGCCGCCATTTACGGCGCCCGGGCCGGCAAAAAGGTGCTGGTGCTGGAGCAGCTGATCTGCGGCGGACAGATTATCAACGCCGCCGAGGTGGAAAACTATCCCGGTATCCGCTCCGTTTCAGGAGCGGACTTTGCCTCCGCCCTCTTTGAGCAGGCGTCCTCCGTGGGTGCGGAATTTGATTTCCGGCAGGTGACCGGCCTGCAGGAAGCAGAGGACGGCTTTCTGGTACTGACTGCGGACGGAGCCATCCGGGCCGGAGCGGTTATTCTGGCCACCGGCGCCAAAAACCGTCCGCTGGAGCTGCCGGGGGAGGAAGCCCTCACCGGACGGGGCGTTTCCTACTGCGCCGCCTGCGACGGCGCCTTTTACCGGGACAAAACCGCCGCCGTTGTGGGCGGGGGAAATACTGCGCTGGAGGATGCGCTGGTGCTGAGCGGCCTCTGCCGGCAGGTGTACCTGATCCACCGCCGGGATACCTTCCGGGGCGAGCAGAAAACCCTGGAGCTGGTCGAGGCCCGGCCCAACATCACGGTGCTGCGCTCCAGCGTGGTGATGCGTCTTTTGGGAGACGGCAGGCTGTGCGGCGCGATTGTGAAGGATCTGAAGACCGGCGAGGAAAAGGCCCTGCCCCTGGACGGGCTCTTCGTGGCCATCGGACAGATGCCGCAGAACGCGCCCTTTGCCGATCTGGTCCGGCTGAACGAGGAAGGCTACATTCAGGCGGGCGAAAACTGCCGCACCAGCCACCCCGGTATTTTCACAGCCGGAGACTGCCGCTCCAAAAAAGTGCGCCAGCTTTCCACCGCCGCAGGAGACGGCGCCGTTGCGGCCATGACCGCGCTGGAATATCTGCGGATGATGGGGCGCTGAAAATTTTATCTTTACAAATCCCGCACGATGGTATATAATATCCCACTGGGGAGCTTCCGCACGGAGGCTGAGAGGAAGCGCAGCGCCGCTTCGACCCGAAACCTGATTTGGATAATGCCAACGTAGGGAGAATTTCATCAAAGTCGCTTTCATGCATGCTGTCCGCGATCTTTCTGGGATACGCCCCACAGGCGTATCCCTTTTCATTTTCCGTTTTCATTTTGAAAGGAGCGACCTGTCATGAACACCAACCTGAGAAAACTGACCCTTGCCGCCGTCCTGGTGGCCGTCTGCGTAGCCTGCGCCCCTCTGTCCATTCCGGTGGGCGCCAGCAAATGCTTCCCCGTTCAGCATCTGGTCAACATCCTGGCCGGCGTCTTTCTGGGTCCCTGGTACAGCGTGGGCATGGCCTTCTGCACCAGTCTGATCCGGGTTCTCACCGGCACCGGCACCCTGCTGGCCTTCCCCGGCAGCATGTGCGGCGCCCTGCTCTGCGGTCTCGTGTACCGGTACTGCGGCAAAAAGCTGCCGTTGGCCTTTGCGGGCGAGCTGGTGGGCACCGGTCTGCTGGGCGGTATGCTGGCTTATCCTGTCGCCGTGATGGTGCTGGGCAAAGAGGCTGCACTGTTCACCTATGTGCTGCCCTTCTTTGTCAGCAGCGCCGGCGGAACCCTCATCGCCATCTTTCTGGTCACTGCCCTCAAGAAGACCGGCGTCATGGACCGGGTTCTGCAGACCAGCCGCGCCGCTTCCTGATCCTCCGCTCTGTCAGTCTGCAAGCCGGTTCGCCAAAGGCGGGCCGGTTTGCCTGACGTTCGTGCAATTGGACAACAGGGCGCAGGAAACTTTATGATATCTGCCTATTGCATCCCAGGACAAATCTGTGTATACTGAGGTCGAAAACGATTACATTCTTGTGTTATTTCGGCCGCCTGATGCCGAAGAAAAAGGAGTCTGCATCATGACAGAATACGGATTACAGCTGTACAGCCTGCGGGACGTCACGGATAAGGATCTGGAGGGCGCCCTGCGCGCCGTTTCCGAGATCGGCTATAAGGCCGTGGAATTCGCCGGATTCTTCGGTCATCCCGCCGAAGAGGTGCACAGCTGGCTGGAAAAATATCATCTCTGCCCCATCGGAACCCATACCGGCCTGCAGCCGCTGCTGGATGATTTTGACGGCACCGTCGCCTACCACAAGGCCATCGAGTGCTACAACCTGATCATCCCCGGCCACGACCTTTCCACCCGGGAAAAGCTGGACACTTTCATCGATCAGGTCAACGAGCTGCAGCCCCGTCTGGCGGCGGAAGGCATCACGCTGATGTATCACAACCACAGCCACGAGTTTTTCCCCAACAAGGACGGCCTGCTGATCCACAACGAGCTGGTTCGCCGCACCAATCTGCTGTTTGAGATCGACACCTACTGGGCTTTCGCCGCCGGACAGGATCCGGTGCAGCTGGTCAAGCGGCTGAAGGATCGCGTCAGACTGATCCATCTGAAGGACGGCGCAGGCGGACACGAGGGCCGCTGGCTGGGCAAGGGCTCCGCTCCCGTGGCAAAGGTTCGCCGTCTCGCTCTCAAGCTGGGACTGGCCATGATCGTCGAAAGCGAAGGGCTCCGTCCCTCCGGCATCGAGGAAGCCGCCGGCTGCTTTGAGTATCTGAAGACGCTGGAAGACTGAGCCGTAAACAGAATATCTCCCCGCCGCCGGGTGGGGAAGTGCTGAAAAGCACCGGCCATCCATACCATCAGGCCTTAGAAGGTATGGATCCGCCGGTGCTTTTTTGCGGAAAGGAGGCCCTATGCGCTCAAACAAAGCCCCTGAAATCTCCGGACCCTTTTTCCAGTATGTGTCCCGTTCGGTGCTGAGCATGCTCGGCCTGTCTTTGTATATTCTGGCAGACACCTTTTTCATCTCACTGGCGCTGGGTCCCGACGGCCTGACGGCCCTGAACCTGGCCATTCCGGTTTACAGCCTGATCAGCGGCTGCGGCATCATGGCCGGAATGGGCGGCTCCACCCGCTTTGCCATGGCAAAGGGCGCCGGGAAAACCGGAGAGGGAAGCCGGCTTTTCGGGCAGACGCTGCTGCTCGTCCTGCTGTTGGCCCTTCCGCTGGTGATGACGGGGCTGCTTTTTTCCCGCCCGCTCAGTCTGCTGCTGGGAGCGGATGAGGTGACGCTGGGCAACACCGGCATCTATCTGAAGACGCTTCTGCTCTTTTCCCCGGCCTTTTTGCTCAACCAGGCGCTGCTCTTCTTTGTCCGGGCGGACGGCGGGCCGGGTCTGGCCATGGCGGCCTCCCTCACCGGCAGCTTCTCCAACATCCTGCTGGACTGGGTTTTTCTCTTTCCGCTTCGGCTGGGCATGTTCGGCGCGGTGCTGGCCACCTGTATGGCGCCACTGCTGAGCACGGCCGTCTGCAGCAGCTGGTTCCGGCAGGGGAAGGCGTCCTTCCGTCCGGGCCTTCCCCGGGGGCCCCTGTCCAGTCTGGGAGGGCTCTGCGCTCTGGGCGGCGGGGGGCTCATCACCGAGCTGTCCTCCGGCGTGGTCATCGTCCTGTTCAACCTGATTTTTCTCAGGCTGGGCGGAAACAATGCGGTTGCTGCCTACGGCATCGTGGCCAATCTGGCGCTGGTGGCTTCCTCCGTCTTCACCGGCATTTCGCAGGGCGTCCAGCCGCTGTTTGGCCGTCAATATGGCGCCGGTGACACAGCCGCCAGCCGCAAAACCCTTCGGCTGGGAATTGCCGTCTCTCTCGGACTTTCAGCGATCATGTGGATTGTCATGCTGCTGTGGGGCATTCCGTTAGCCGGACTTTTCAATCAGGAGGGAAGCGCCACGCTGACGCTGCAGGCGGCGAAGGGACTGCGCATCTATTTCTTCGGTTTCTTTTCCGCCGGATGCGGCATTCTGCTAGGCACCTTCTTCAGCTCTGCCGGTCATCCCGGCGCCGCCATGACCGTGTCCCTGCTGCGGGGCGGAATGCTAACCGTGCCGCTGGCGCTGCTGGCATCGCTGCTTGGCGAAACGGCGGTATGGCTCTCCATTCCCGTGGCGGAAGCACTGACCGCACTGACTGCGCTGATCCTGGCCTGCAGGCTTTACGCAGCCGGAAGCGCCGATATTCCCTGAACGTAAACACCGCCGGAAGCCCAAACGGTTCCCGGCGGTGTTTGCTGTATGGCAGACCTATTTCCGGGCCAGCTGCTCCATCTCTTTGGCCAGTTGTTCAAAACGCTGAAGCGCACTTCCCTCCTGAATATGCCAGTCTGTCCGGATGAGCTCCATGATGTTCCGATAGCTCTCGGCTGCCTGCGCGTAGTCCTTCCGGATCAGAGCAATCCGGGCGATGGAGAGATGATTGTCGGTGAACCGGGGCGGACGCTGCAGCGTGGTGGACTTTCTGTAGCTTTCCACCGCTTCGTCGTACCGTCCCAAAGCGGCATAGGCATCTCCGCGGTAAGACCAGGCCAGCCAGTCATCGGCATACTTCTCCACCATCTCCCGCCAGCAGGCCTCCGCCCCGGGCAGATCCTGCTGCAGCAGACAGATCTTCCCCCGATACCAGTCGACCCCGCAGAAACGCTCCGCCTTTTCCAGCTTGACCAGCGCAGCTTCGGCCTCTTCCGTGCGGTGATCGGCGATCAGATTGTCCAGCAGGTTCTGCAGGGCAATCACATGATTCGGGTGCTTCTCCGTAAAATCCTCATAATAGGCAATCAGCTGCTGATGTTCCGTCAGATACCAGTCCCGCAGAGCGCCGCCCGCCGCATTGCAAAGGGCGCTGTGGCCGCTCTTTTGATCCGGATTAAATTCGATGGCCTCCCGGGCGGCTGAGGCGGCCCGGGCAAGGCAGGCCCGGCCCTGCTGCAGATACAGCTCCGCCTCGGCGGTCAGTACCCGGCCCCGCAGCGCCGGATCCTCCCGATGCTCCTTCAGAAAGGCTTCCATGCTTTCAAACTCCGTTCCCGGAAGTATTTCCTCGCTGTCAATGGTATCCAGAGCCTTCTCGATGCGCTGCAGGCGCGCTTCATCGGTCATGGAGAACAGCTCGTCAATGGTCACACCCAGCAAAAGCGAAAGCTGGGGCAGCAGCTGAATATCCGGCAGTGTGACCTCATTTTCCCATTTGGAGACCGACTGAGCTGTCACACAGAGTTTTTCAGCCAGCTGCTCCTGGGTCATATTCCGGCAAAGACGTAAAAGCCGGATCTTTTTTCCAATATTGCAGGTCATGAAACCGCTCCTTTCTTTCGGGATCCCTTGTCTTCATTATAAAGGAGCAGGCTCTGCTTTTCAATGACCCGCTGCGCAACCTGACCTTCCTGTCAGGCGAGCCGGCACTCAGACGGAAAACAGCAAAACGCCGCAGGCCCTTCACGAAAGAGGTCTGCGGCGTTTTGACAACTGTCTGTCAGAATCGGAATGGAATCACTCGCTGCGCAGCGCAATGACCGGATCCTTTTTGGCTGCCATTCTGGAGGGAATCAGGCCGGCAATGACCGTCAGCAGCACGCTGATCAGCACCAGAATCACACCGCCGGCTGTGGGGAGCACAGCGAGACGGGGAATGCCGGTCAGACGCTCCGCGATGATGCTGATGGGAAGATCCAGCAGCACAGTCAGGCCGATGCCGATCAGGCCGGCTGCCAGACCCACAATCAGCGTCTCAGCATTGAACACGCGGGAAATATCCTTCCTGGAGGCGCCCACGCTGCGCAGAATGCCGATCTCCTTGGTGCGCTCCAGTACCGAGATATAGGTGATGATGCCGATCATGATGGAGGAGACCACCAGTGAAATGGAAACAAAGCCGATCAGCGCATAGGAGACAGCGTCGATCATCGTGGTCACGCCGGACATCAGCAGCGCCACATAATCGGTGTAGGTGATCTGATCCTCTTCGTCCACGCCCTCATTATACCGGGCGATCAGGTCATCGATGGCCTGCTTGTCTTCAAAGGTCGCGGCATAGAGGTTGATGGTGGCGGGCATCCCGGCCTTAACCGAACCGATTTTGGCCAGCGTGTCCTGCAGGGTGGAGCCGGACACGGTGGAGGGCATATAGGCGTCGTAGTAAGAAGCCAGAACCGCCTCATCGGTGACCGAAGCCATCATCTGATCAAAGGCGGCCGCCGCAGCCATATAGCCCTGCGCTCCGAACAGGTCATTCGGATCCGAAGCGGAAGCCATCAGCTGGGAAACCTGCAGCCTGGCCTGCTCGGCGTATTTTTCGGTCACCAGCTCGCCAATCCGCTGAGCCAGCAGGTCGTACAGCTCCTCATCGGTGTAGTCCGCCAGATAGGATTCGGCCGCTTCCTTGTCAAATTTATAGGTGCTGGCCACCAGCCCGATCATGGAATCCCGGGTGGTGAACTGCTGCATATAGGCGCTGACCATCTGATCCACATACTCCTCACTGGGCGTGCCCAGAATGGAGGTGTAGATTTCCGTCTTCTGAGC
>JAQXNQ010000342.1 GCA_029098085.1 Oscillospiraceae bacterium | reverse complement strand
CGCGGGGGCCTCTTCAGCGGGAGCCTCTTCCTTCTTCCGGAGCTTTTCGCCCACCTTGGCAGCAATCCGGATGAACACAAAGATGGACAGGGCAATCAGCAGGAAATCCACCACGTTCTGCAGGAACGCGCCGTAGGTGATGGCAGCCTCCGCCTGAATCACCTCACCAGCCTCATTGAGCACAGCGGGGCGCATCACCAGCTTCAGGGAGGTAAACTCCACCGACTGGGTAAACAGGCTGAAAAGGGGCATAATGATATCGTTCACCAGCGAGGTGACGATCTTGCTGAAGGCGCCGCCGACAACGACACCGACTGCCATGTCGACCACGTTACCCTTCATCGCGAACTTTTTGAAATCTTCGAAAAACTTGGACACGAAAACCATTCCCTTCAATCTTATTGCGGCTGCCTGCCGGTCTATGGAATTATTATAGCAGAGCAAAGGCAAAAAGACAACAGGTTCCCGAAATTTCGGCAAAATATAAAACGGTTCAGGCTGCAAAGCGCTGAACCGTTTCAGACAAAATCCGGTGTTTTCTCACTCTTCTTCAAAATCCTCAGCCGTTTCCGACCGCATGAAATCCACCTGGGATTCCAGCTCGGAGGCAGACTGGGTCAGTCCCCACCGATCCAGATACAGGCTGCAGCTGCTGCCGTCCGGACAGCCGACCACGATATCCATATACTCGGGCTGCAGGCCGGATGCCGCCACAGCAGAAGCAGCCTTCGCCGCCGCTTTGGAAAAGGCGGCCGGATCGGCGTAATCGCCCCGCAGCTCCAGATGGATGCTCATCCGGTAATCGCCGCTTGCCCGCAGCTCTTCGGCCGACTGGGATGCGGCGCCGGCTTCGTACCATTGCCGGATATCCCGGGCATGTACCGACAGGGAGCGGATGTTCTGCTCCCCCACGGCCTGCGCCACTTCGGTCTCCAGCTGATCCGACAGCCGGGTGAGTGCCGCGCTGCTTCCCTGTTCCCAGCGGATGACCGACGGCACCAGGCTGCACAGCGTGCCGGCGCAGATCAGCATCAGACAGACCAGCATGCTGAGAAAATCGTATTTGACCCTGCCGCCCCTGCTCAGGCCATAGCCCAGCAGAATTTCCACGCCCAGCAGGATCAGAACCACCGGCGACCAGCGCAGCAGCTCCAGCACATTGACCCGGCCCAGCTGCCCTGCCAGCAGCAGAGCGCCCACCGCCACCAGCGACGCGCCCATGGTGATGGTGCCCACCCGCCGGGGAGACGTCCGGACAGGCTCCCCCACCGGACGGAAGGAATCCCGCTGCAGATCCTCTCCGTCTGTGGGGAAAGAAGTGCTCTGTTCCATCGCTCTTCCTCCCCTCAGCGGATGTCGGATACCAGTGGCTCTTCTCCGTCGTCCCCAGCGAAATCAGAAGGCTCCGCCGGCACGGAAGGCTCTGACGGTGCGGGCGTTTCCTCCGGAGCGGATGGCTCCTCCGGCTGCTGCGCCATGATGTCCATCTCATCGGGTCTGCGGTCCAGTCCCCGGGAGCGGATCAGCTCCATAACCGAAGCTGCCGCATCAGCGGGACGGTCTTCCGAAGGCACGGGCTCAGAGGCTGCATAGTCGGTGCGGCGGCGTGCACCGTAAACCGGAGCTTCCTCAGAAGGCTTCCTGCTGCCCCGGATCAGCCGGATGCCCAGCAGTATGATCAGCACCGAGATGACCATCTGAGGAATCTTGCTGACCAGCGAGCTGAGCCACCAAAGATCCGCCTCAAAAAGCGCCTCCAGGAAATCGATGATCCGGTAAGCCACCTGCTCATACAGCATGTAGCCGCCCACCAGAATCAGCGCCCAGCCCAGCAGTACACCGCCGGACCTGGCAGGCAATTTGCTCTTCAGGCGCTGCAGATTCAGCTGATCCAGCATGCCGAAGCCAACCTCGTCCGGCACGCTGTCCAGCCTGTCAGGCGGCAGCGCGGACAGGTTCAGGCAGTCAAAGAAGGAATAAAACCAGATCAGCGGCAGCAGGAAAAGAGCCGGCGGAAAAACCGATCCCAGAGCAATGTCACCGCAGAACAGCGCCATCAGCGTCAGTCCCCGGTTCATCTTTCCCAGGTACATATGCCCCGCACCGGGGCAAAAGCCGAACACCACGGCCAGAAAGCGGCTCTTCCTCTTCTGACCGCCCGCCATGTCAAACTGGCGGAAATCGCCCTGATCACTCCGATTGTTGTTTTTCTGCTCCAAAACCCTCACCTCTCGAATAAATGCTGAACCCATTCAGCCAGCTGCCAATGCTGTCACTGACTCCCGACATCATCTGTGAAAAGGAGCTGCCACGTTTTGACACCTGTTCTGAAAAGCTTCTGCCCTTTGCCACAATATCTCCATCAAAAATGCCGCCGCACCAGATCACAATGGCCAGACAGGCGGCCGCGCACACCTTGGCAGCCTGCCCTGTAAGAACCAGGAGCGCTTTCCGGCGGATTTTAACCATAACAGGCTCGGCGATCTCCTCCTGCGGAACCATCAGCCCGCCGCCGCAAAGCAGCAGGCTGTACCGATCCACACAAAGATCGCAGAAATCCAGATGCTCCGCCAGTTCATAGCGGGTCAGCTCATCCGGCTCGCCCGCAGTCAGCAGGGAAAATCCCTGCTGCGTAATGTGGCCATCTTTGTCAAATACTCCGTTCAACCTGCATCTCCTCCTTTACAAATTGCTGCAGCTTCAGCTTGGCGCGGTAAAGCTGGGTCTGCACGGTCTTACGGGGGCGATCCAGCTTCTGAGCGATCTCCTCCGGCGTCAGACCATGCAGGAAAAAGAGCACCGCAACCTTGTGATAAGGCTCCTCCAGCGACAGGATTTTGTCCTGAATGGCCTTCACCATCTCAGACGAAACTGCCAGCTCCTCGGCGGAGGCCTCTGCGCCGCTGACCTTGCTTTCCATCTCATCGGTGATGTCCACCCGCCGGAAATAGGCGGATTTCAGGTAATCCTTGGCTTTGTTGGAGGCGATGCGGATCAGCCAGGGCTTGTAGCTGTCGCCCTGATACTCATCGATATGGCGGTAAGCCGAAAGAAAGGTCTCCTGGGTCAGATTCTGCGCTTCGTGATAGTCTCTGACCAGCTGATAGCAGACGGTAAAGACCAGTTTTTCGTACTGCCGCACAAGCTGCTCAAATTCCGGATCCTTCATCGCACTGCTGTCACCGCCTCTCGCTCCTCTTCTGTCTATGAGAACGATGCTCCATGCAAGCTGTCTTCAACAAACAGAAAACTATTTTACGGCTTTTGAGGCAGAATTCAGAAGATGGTGCCCTCTCCGGCGGAGGACGCTTCCCCGGCGATCAGAGCGGAAAGCATGGCGGCAAGTCCCTTGGCGATATCCTCCAGAGCCATGGAGGGCCGGCCCGGCTTGTCCGCCGTCTGGGAAGGGATAAAAGGCACATGGACAAAGCCGCCCCGGGCACCGGGAAGCTCCCGAAGGGCATGGAGCATGCCGTACATCAGACAGTTGCAGACATAGGTGCCGGCGCTGCAGGAAAGCTCCGCCGCCACCCCGGCCTTTCGGGCAGCCGCCACTGCAGCTTTCACCGGAATGGTGGCAAACAGGCCGTCCGGCCCGTCCGGCACCACCGGCACATCCCGTGGCATGTCGCCGTCGTTGTCGGGAATGGGCGCGTCCATCAGATTGATGGCCACCCGCTCTACTGTCAGACTGGCCCGGCCCCCTGCCTGTCCCACGCAGAGCACCAGATCGGGACGCTCCTTCCGGATCCATTCCGTCACCAGCTCCACCGACTGCCGGAAGGAAACGGGCACCTCCTGCCGCAGAATCACAACCCCTTCTATCTCATCGGGCAGCAGCTTCACCGCTTCCCAGGCAGGGTTAATCGTCTCTCCGCCGAAGGGCTCAAAGCCCGTTACCAATACTTTCATTACAGCGCACTCCTTTTGGGGCCTGAAGCGGCCCGTTTTTCTTTCATTTTATCATATTTTTCATCCGGTGAGAAGACGGAGCGCTGCACAGCAAGTCGTAAATAAATTGTTTACAAATATTTCACTTCTTATTTATATCTCTTCCATTGAAACCATCTATAGTTTACTTATGCTTTACCTGTATTTTACACAGCATCAGGTTTGAGAAAGGAGCGCTTGCCTTGTCTTTTGATTATCTCCCCACCGCACTGAGGGAGATGAACCTTCTCTCGATTTTCGTCCGCTTTCTTCTGTCGGTAGCCTGCGGCGGCATCATCGGCCTGGAACGGGGCGCCAAACGGCAGGCGGCAGGCTTCCGCACCCATATTCTGGTCTGCACCGGCGCCTGTATGGCCATGATGACCGGCCAGTACATCCATCAGTACATCAGCCCCACCGCTGACCCGGCCCGATTGGGCGCACAGGTCATCAGCGGCATCGGTTTTCTGGGCGTGGGCACCATTGTAACCACCAATTCCAACAAGGTCAAGGGTCTGACCACCGCCGCCGGTCTGTGGGCTGCGGCCTGTATCGGTCTCGCCCTGGGCATCGGCTTCTATGAGGCCGCTCTGGGCGGTACCTTCGTTGTGCTGCTGGCCATCATCGTGCTGCAGCGGATCGACGAGATCTTCTACTCCAAGGTCCCGGTGCTGGATCTGTATGTGGAGATGGAAAACATCACGCTGGTGCGGAACCTCCTGGTCAATATCCGGCAGCACCGGATGAAAATCTCTGCCATGGAGCTGCAGAAGGCCAAGAGCGGACAGCACGATGCCATCGGCATCTCTCTGACCGTCAAAAAGCTGGACCGCCGGGACGATGTGGATATGCTGGAGGTCATCAGCTGCACCAAGGGCCTGACCTTTATCGAAGAGCTTGTCTGAGGACGAATCCCGGTTTTACTGAAAGGAGTCATCCTGATGAATAAGAGAATCCTGCTTTTTGTGATTGGAGGCTTATTGATGTTTGGATTATTTGGCTGCAGCAAAGTGCCCGATGTGAAGAATAAAGAACTTGTATCATACATGTATGCAAGCGGCGGTGGTATGACCGGAGGCGGTACTTCCACCGAGATCAGTATGATTGACGGCGAGGTGATTCTGACATACTCCAGCACAGAATGGTGGTATGAAGATCATGACATCACGGAATATAAGCTGGATCAGGCTGTCCTTACCGATATAGAGAGCGTATTCAGAAAATATAAGATGCAGAACTGGAACGACAAGAAGTTCTCCCATATGTTCGTGGCCGATGGACCCAGTTACAGCTATTCATTCATATTTGAGGATGGTACCACCGTATTCTTTTCGTCACAGACCTATCCGGAGTCCTATAGCGAAAAGCTGGCTGAGATTGATACGGTGATCGGGCAATACAGGGCGGGAGGAACCCTGGAGCCCGGGCTTGTCACAAAGGAGAAAACCGCTGAGGAGCTGGCAGGCAAGAACGAGCCTGACAATGGACTGGTAGAGATAGAGGTCTATGAATACAGCAGGGACAGAATCTGTTTTCGTATATCAAACGGTACAGACGAGGATGTGACCGTAAGCAATTCGGTGAAGCTGGTACGGAACAGCGACGGAGAAACGCTGTATAACGAGAGCAGTGAATTCCCTATAAAGGTAAGTGCCGCATCTGCAGACGAAGAGTTTCTTTTATCCGGCAGATTGGAGGAAGGCATTTATACTCTGTATGTGGGAGACTATTCCGCCGAGTTCGAGATCAGGCTTGCAAACGATCATTAAAGTGCATGTTGACATTGAAGAGCTCGTCTGAGGACGAAGCCCGATTTTATTGAAAAGGAGTCCTCCGTTTTGTATACTGTCAAAGTAGATCCGCACACCCACACTCTCTTTTCCGGACACGCCTACAGCACCATCGGTGAAAACCTGGCGCAGGCAGCTAAACAGGGACTCACCGGCCTGGGTACCGCCGATCACGCCGGGCCGGAGTTTTACACGGTCCGGGACGGCCTTCCCCAGTGGGGATACCTGCTGAACACCTCTGCCCTGCCCAGGGAGGTGGACGGCGTCCGGCTGTTAAGCAGCGCCGAGATCGACATTGTGGATCTTGAGGGCCACACGGCCTGCTGGGATCTTCGCCCGCCGGCCGAACCGGACGCCATGCCCATCGGCGAGCGTCTGCTGCGCACCCGGGACTACGCCATCGCCAGCTTTCACTTCTTCGACGGCTGCCGGGACGGCAGCTTCAGCCAGTACACCGAGATGTATCAGAATGTGCTGCGCAACCCTCTGATTCAGATTCTCGGCCATCCCTGCCGGCCCGGTTTTGACTTTGACATGGACGAGATCGTCCGCACCGCCAGGGCGGAGCACAAGCTGTTGGAAATCAATGAGCATTCCTTCGACTCCCCTGCCCGCATCACCGACCGCTGCCGTCAGCTGGCCATCAAATGTGCCGAGGAAGGCACCTCCATTGTGGTGTCCAGCGACGCCCACAGCGCCTGGTTCGTGGGAAAATTCGACCGCGCCCTGGCCATGCTGGAGGAGATCCATTTCCCGGCCGAGCTGATCGCCAACCGGTCGTTGGAGGATTTCATGGCGGCAGTGGGAAAGCCGATGAATTGACCTTCGGGAGGAGCTGCCGTGATCAACGTTGTACGGGTTCAAAAGGAAGACGCGCTCTGGAACCGACTGATTCACTACGCCGGGCACTGCTCCTGGGCAGCGGGAAAGCATCTGGCCGCCATGCTGCGCGAAAACAGCTTCCGGGAATGGGAAAGCGTGTTTGCCGCACTGCTGGGCGATGAGATCATCGGTTACTGCACCTTTCTGGAAACGGATTATTATCCTGAAAACCGGTACTTCCCATGGATCGGCTCTGTTTTTGTGGATGAAAAGCACCGGGGAAACCGGGTGAGTCAGAAGCTGATCGAAGCCGCAGCAGCGTATGCAAAAACACAGCATTTTTCAAGAGTGTACATTCCGGCGAGCATGCTCGGGTTCTATGAAAAATACGGATTCGTCCGAATTGATGAGCTGGTCAATTACGCCGGAGACACCGACTTTATTTTTGCAAGGGACATATAGCCGTGCCGTATGCCGGGCAGTTCCCCTCGAAGCCGGACAGGCCGTCAACAAAGCGCCGCGTGAACAAAGTCATGCGGCGCTTTCTCTGTATAGCTGTCTCAGTGATTGCCTTCTCCCTCCATGCTGGGCGCCCAGCAGTCATAGCTCTCGATCTTTTTATTCAGCCGCTGCAGCGTCTCCTCCATAGTGGAAAGGCGCTGCTCCAGCTGAGCCCGCTGCTCCACCAGAATCTGCCGACGGGCCTCCCGGGTGGAATCTCCCTGCTGGGTCAGGGTCACATACTCCGCCAGCACCTCCACCGGCAGGCCGGCCGAACGCATGCACTTGATGAATTCCACCCAGCGGCAGTCCTCCTCTGTATAATCCCGCAGGCCGCTGGCCGTGCGGTGCACCGCCGGAATCAGTCCGGCCTTTTCATAATACCGCAGCGTGTCCGCCGTCAGGCCGTATTTTCTGCTCACTTCTGCTATAGTCATATGGTCCTGTCCTTTCCAGTGATTCCTTTTGCTACAGTATAGCACCTGGAGTCAACTCCAGGTCAAGGGCCGTTTCATTTCCGCTTGACCATTCTCCCGCAGCATGCTACACTGATATCAATCAGAAAAGGGGGAAGGCAGATGATCCGCCGCTATGCAAGAATATCCGGATGGGTACAGGGAGTGGGCTTTCGCTATTATGTCCGCCACACCGCGTCCCGCTTTGCCCTCACCGGCTGGGTCCGCAACCGGGAGGACGGAGACGTGGAGCTGGAGGTACAGGGGGACGCCTTTTCAGTGGAGCAGTTTCTCGAGCTGGTCCGGGAGGGAAACCGGTACGCTCAGGTGGAAGGGATGGAGGTTTTTCCGCTGGATCCCATCGGAGAATACGGCTTTGAGATTCTGGACTGACCGGATTCCTGCTTGACCTGGAGCGGACTTCAAGTGCTATGATGAATGAGAGGCCGGTCATACCGGCTCTGACAGAAAGGATGGTTACGCATGATCAAAATGACTTTGGGCCGGACCGGCATCACCGTCAACCGCAACGGCTTCGGTGCTCTGCCGGTGCAGCGGGTTTCCATGGAGCAGGCCGCCGTCATTCTCCGCAAGGCCTACGACAACGGCATCACCTTCTTCGACACCGCCCGCGCCTACAGCGACAGCGAGGAAAAGATCGGCTTTGCCCTGCATGATGTGCGGGACAAAATTTTCATCTCCACCAAAACGACCCAGACCACCGTGGAAGGCTTCTGGAAGGATCTGGAAACCAGCCTGCGGATGCTGCAGACCGATTACATCGACATCTACCAGTTCCACAACCCCGCCTTCTGTCCCAAGCCCGGCGACGGCACCGGCCTGTACGAGGCCATGCTGGAGGCCAGAGCTCAGGGCAAAATTCGCTTCATCGGCATTACCAACCACCGGATGGGCGTGGCCAAAGAAGCGGTGGCGTCGGGGCTGTATGACACTCTGCAGTTTCCCTTCAGCTATCTGGCCACCGAAGAGGAGCAGAAGCTGGTGGAGGAATGCAAGCGGCAGAATGTGGGCTTTCTATGCATGAAGGCGCTGGCCGGCGGCCTCATCACCCGGTCGGATGCCGCCTATGCCTATCTGGCCCAGTTCGACAACACCCTGCCCATCTGGGGCATTCAGCGGGAAAGCGAGCTGGACGAGTTCATTTCCTATCAGGATGCTCCGCCCGCTCTGACCGAAGAGCTGCAGCAGCTGATCCGGCAAGATCGGAAACAGCTGGCCGGGGAGTTCTGCCGGGGCTGCGGCTACTGCATGCCCTGTCCTGCCGGCATTGAGATCAATTCCTGCGCCCGGATGTCCCTTTTCCTCCGCCGCTCCCCCACTGCCAACTGGCTGGGCGAACGGGGACAGGCCATGATGAAAAAGATCGAGGGCTGTCTGGAGTGCGGCCAGTGCAAATCCCGCTGTCCCTACGGTCTGGATACACCCAGGCTGCTGAAGAAAAACTACGAGGACTACAAGACCTTTCTGACTGAATAACAGAGGATGGCCCGCAGAAGTATCTTTGCGGGCCTTTTGCGCTTCTGTTCAAATTTTCTTCGCAAATTTGCGTAAAACCATTGGAAAGCAGTTATATCCTGTGCTAAAATAGAAGAAACAATCGTTTTCCGCCGTGGACTCCGGGTTCATCCTGTCTGTCGGGCTTGGAAAAGAAGAGGAGACTGATTTATGAGCAAAGAGAATAAAGCACTGATTTTTCTGATGCTGGATCAGAGCTGGCAGGAAAAGCACAAGGGCAGCCGGCCCGCCATCCCTTTGTTTGTCCGCGATCTGCGGGTGGCTTATCCCGGCACCGAGGTGCTGCAGCAGGACGGAGAAAGCTGCACTCTGTCGGTGCTCTGCGGTGAGGATCAGCCCCAACGGGTGGAGGATCGGGTATTTGCGCTGCTGCAGAATGCCCTTGGCTCGGAGGACATGAATCTGGCCCAGTGGCGGATCTGGCCCTGGGATCAGGCGGAAGATATCCTCAAGGAGCTGGAGAACAACGGCACCCTGCTGCCGGGCGCCTCCGCCGAGGAAAGTCAGGAAAGCGGACAGCCCTCCGCCATGAAGGCCATTGAAAATCTCATCGGCGCTCAGGATTTCAAGGTGCTGGCGCGGGAAATCACCGCCGTGGCGCCGCAAATTCACCGATACGGCACGCTGGAGTCCTTCACCCACCGCTGCTATCTGTTTACGGTGGGAGACGGCTGCGGCCTGTCCACCTGTCTGAATCTGCTGGCCGACCTGCTCAGTGAGCTGAAGCTGTTCGAATTCTCCGGCAAGCGCCGGGTCATCGAGCTGCCGCCCGACGGCCGTCTGGAGGAGATGGCCAACGACGTGAGCAGCCGCAGCATGGTGCATCAGCTGGTTTGCTTTGACCTGAGCCAGTGGATGGACAAGACCCAGACCCCCGAATTCCGCACCTTCCTGCGCAAGATGCGGGGCGTTGCCGGCCAGCAGCTGTTTGTTTTCCGGATCCCCTTTGTGGACGAACGAACCCGGCTTAAGGTGCTGCACAGCCTGGCAGATGTGCTGACTGTGCAGGAAGTGGTTCTTCCGCCCTTCTCCACCGCTGAGCTGCGGCAGTACGCCGACCGGCTGCTGGACGCAAAGAGCTTTTCCATGGATGAGGAAAGCTGGGTCCAGTTTGAAGAGCGGCTCATCGCCGAAAAGAGCGACGGCCATTTCTATGGACTGGATACGGTGGAGAAAATCGTGGACGAGCTGCTGTATCACAAGCATCTGGCCTCGGTTCGGGCCGGAAGCAGCGATGAGACCCGGATCTCCGCCGCCGATCTGCCCCCTGTCAGTGGAAGCAGTCCGGATCAGCGCCCTGCTCTGGAGCAGCTGGACGAGCTCATCGGCATCGCTCCCATCCGGGAACGGATCATGGAGGTCATTGCCCAGATCGAGCTGGCTCAGAAGGACACTGCCATGAATCCCTGCCTGCACATGCGCTTTGTGGGCAACCCCGGCACCGGCAAGACCACCGTGGCCCGCATCCTGGGTCAGCTGTTCAAGGAACGGCAGATCCTGTCCAAGGGACAGTTCTACGAATACACCGGACGGGATTTCTGCGGCCGGTATGTGGGCGAAACCGCCCCCAAGACCGCCGGCATGTGCCGGGATGCCTACGGCTCGGTGCTGTTCATCGATGAAGCCTACTCCCTCTACCGGGGCAACGCTGACAGCAACGACTACGGTCGGGAGGCCATCGACACCCTGATCGCCCAGATGGAGAACCACCGGCAGGATTTCATGATCATCATGGCTGGTTACCCCGACGATATGGACAAGCTGATGCAGGCCAACGCAGGTCTGGCCAGCCGGATGCCCTACACCATCCACTTCCCCAACTACAGCCGGGAGGAACTGTACCAGATCTTCATGTCCATGGTGCGCCGTCAGTTCCAGTATGAACCCGCTTTGGATGAGGCGGTCAAGTCCTATTTTGATGCCCTGCCGGACGAGGTGATCGGCGGCAAGGAATTCGCCAACGCCCGTTTTGTCCGCAACCTGTTCGAGCGCACCTGGGGCAAGGCCTCGGTTCGCCGGCAGATCAATCCCGAGGAGCCCTTTGTCCTCTGTGCCTGCGATTTCGACAAGGCGGCCGCCGACCGGGAATTCCAGCAGCTGCAGAAAAAGACCAAGCGCATCGGCTTCTGAAGCGGGCCTTCAACGGGGAGGTGACTGTCCATGTCCGGCATGCCGGAACTTGTCCTTTCGATTCTCTGCTTTGCGGCCGGCCTGCTCTGGTGTCTGTTCAGCGGGCCGGTCAGCCGGAAGCTTCATAAAAACGCGCCCTTATCCGCCGTGCACGGTCTGACCATCGGCACCGCCGCCGCTCTCTTTTCCCTGTACCTGATGGGCAGCGAGGAGCCGGCCTCCGGGCCGCTGGACGCAGCCTTCACCGCCATTCTGGGCACCCTGCGGGCCATTACCGGCGAAAACACCGTCTTTGAAACCCGCTCCATGGCGGGAGCGATCCCGCAGGGCTGGATCTGGGCCTTCAACATCTATACCGCCCTGCTCCATCTGCTGGCCTATGCGCTGGTCTTCGGGCTGATTCTGAGTCTGCTGAAGAATTTCTTCCCCAAGCTGCAATACCTGCTGTTTTCCCGGGGCAGGCTCTGCATCCTCAGTGAGCTCAATGAACGGGCGATTCTGCTGGCAGAGGATCTGCGCAGGCAGCATCCGAAAGCCGTGCTGGTCTTTCTCTGCGTCAAAGAGGATAACGAAACCGAAGCCCAGCGGCAGTGGGCAGCCCGTGCCAAGGCCATCCGGGCCTACTGCTTTTCCGACGATGAAACCGCGCTCCCCATCCCGCCGGGATGCCGCAGAAGCCGCGTTGATTTCATCCTGCTGGAGGAAGGAGAAAATGAAAACCTCCGCTGCGCACTGGAGCTGACCGAGCAGTACCGGGGACGCTCCAATGTCCGCATTACCCTCGCCTCCTCTCAGCCGGAGGCGGAGGCCTTCGTGGATTCGGCAGAAAAGGACGGCCTTTCCCTGCGTCTGCTGCACGAGGCCCGCACCACGATTTTCCGGCTGTATGACACCATGCCCCTGTTTCTCGGCGCCAAAGAGGACCGTCTCGAAATTCTGGTGGTGGGAATGGGAAAGGTCGGACTGGAAGCGGTACGCACCGCCTGTTGGTGCGGCCAGACAGCCGATCTGCGCCCCGTCATCCATGTGGTCGACCGAGATCCGCTGGCGGCGGATCGCTTCGCCCGGCTCTGTCCCGAGCTGGCGGATTCCTCCACGGGAACCGACTGCCGTGTCTGCTTTTATCAGCTGGATGCTGAAAGCTGCGGCTTTTCCGATTTTCTCCGAACCCACACCGGCATCGGCTATGTGGTCTGCGCACTGGAGGATGAAAGCCTCAACCTGCGGACTGCCATGGAGATCCGCCGCTGCTTTGAAGAGCTGCGGCCCGGTATTCCCGGCAGCGACCTGCCCTGTCCCATCATCAATGTGCTGCTGCGGGATCCCTTCCTCTCCCGAACCGGCCGGGAGCTGATCTTCGCTTCCCGCCCCGAATATCCGCTGCGCCTGAATCCCTTCGGCAGCCTGCAGGAAATTTACACCTGGGAGAATATCTCCGGCTCCTATCTGGAGACCATGGCCTTCGGCTTTCATCAGTACTATGACGGCTCCCTGAACAGCAGTGATCCGGAAGCGTCCCGACAAAGCCGGCTGGATTTTGAAAACAGCGCCTACAACCGCCGTTCCTCCATGGCGCTGGCTCTGCACTGCAAATACAAGCTCTACTCCGCCCTCCCCTGCTGGCAGGAGCCGTCCCGGTCCCCGCTGAAAACCTGGTCCGGTCACCCGTCCCGGGCTTTGCGGGAGGCCTTTGCTGCTTATCTACGGGGCGAGGATCTGCCCTCTGACAAAAAAGCGCAGGGAGCCGCCGACCGGCTGGAAGAGCTGGCCCGGCTGGAGCACCGGCGCTGGAACGCTTTCATGCAGGCGGACGGCTGGCGTGCCGCCTCTCCGGAGCAGCTGCGCAGCTACTGGCCGGTGCTGCACAACCATCGCAGCATGCTGGCAAGGCTTCATCCCTGTCTGGTTCCCTGGGAGCAGCTGCCGGAAGTTTCGGCTCTCTGCGCCGAGCTGGGATCGCCAAAGGATTTTCCTCAAAGCGACCGGAATATGATCCAGGCAATCCCCCTGGTGCTTCAGCTGACCGAACAGGCGAAAAAATGACAGCAAAACAGCCGCTCTGCTCATGGGACGGCTGTCTTTGTCTTCAGGTTTACTCTGTCTTCCATTCCGGCTGAGGCTCCACCAGAGAGGCGGAATTCTCATCGATAAAGAGATTCCAGCAGGGATGGGTTTTAAGGATGGTCGCCGGCACCATGGGCGTCGGATCATTGGCCAGCGTATTCCGGATGGCCTCAGCCTTGACCTTATGAGGGACGCTGGAGATGATGGCCTTCGCCTTCATGATCTCGCCCACGGTCATGGACACTGCCTGCTTCGGCACCTGATCCAGCGTTTCAAACCAGCCCTCGCCCAGCTGCTGATGACGGCACCGGTCGTCCAGCGTCACGACGATGTAGGCATTGGGATTGTCAAAGTCCGCAGGAGGATCGTTAAAGGCGATGTGGCCGTTCTCTCCAATGCCGATCAGCGCCACATCCACCGGCGCTTCCCGCAGCTTGTCGGTGACAGAAGCGATGGCCGCCGTCAGGTCGCCCTCCGTCTCCACATAATAAACCGCTTTGGGATGAACCAGATCGGCAAACCGCTCCTTGATGTATTTACGGAAGCTGGCCGGATGGGTGATGGGCAGATCCACGTATTCATCCAGATGGAACACCTCCACCTTGGACCAGTCCACATCCTTTTTCACCAGTGCGCCCAGGGTCTCAAACTGGGAAGCGCCGGTGGAAAGCACCAGCCGTGCCGCGCCGTTTCGGGCGATGGCATCATTCAGCAGCGCAGCAGTCAGATCGGCGGCCCGCTGTCCCAGCTGTGCGGCGTCCTTGGAAAGCGTGATTTTCATGGCAAGTTCTCCTTTTCAAGCGTTTCATAGAAAATCTTCGGAAAGTGCCTTTTTGGCTATACCGCCATTATAGCACGGTCTCTGACGCTTTTCAACCAACTGATTTATAGAAATCTGCCAATTATTTTTCTTTTGAGCTGTAACCGGGATACCACTCAAAGCCATTTCCACACAGCTGTATCGGTAACACTGCTCCCGGAATGAGCCTGAAAAAGCCGCCCCGTTTCCATATCGGAACGAGGCGGCTTCCCCAATCTGTTTACTTGACGGCGATCAGCTCGATCTCTACCAGCGCGCCCTTGGGCAGGGAATCCACCGCGAAGGCAGCCCGGGCGGGCAGCACCTCGCCGCAGAGATATTTGCCGTAGATGGCGTTGACGGCGGCAAAGTCGCCGATGTCATTGAGCAGGACGGTGGCCTTGACCACATCGTCAAAGGTCATGCCGGCCTCGGTCAGAATGGCGCCCAGGTTTTTGAACACCTGCTCGGCCTGCTCCTCAATGGTGGTGCCCACCAGCGTGCCGGTGGCAGGATCCAGCGGGATCTGACCGGAAACATACAGGGTATCTCCCGCCAGAACAGCCTGAGAATAGGGGCCGATGGCAGCGGGCGCGTTGGGTGTGCTGATTTTCTTTTTCATAAAGATTCCTCTTTCCTCGCATAAAGCGATGTATTTCTGGCGCGGAAGCTCCGCGCGGGATGGCTCAGTGATCCTTCGGCTTCCTCGGAGGGCGCGGGCTGTCATAGAGATACAGATTGCACTTCAGCATGCCGTTGTACAGCTTGCGGCGCTTGTCCGCCCGGCGGCCGAAATACCGCTCGAACTCCTCATCGGGCGAGATGATCAGGTATCGGGTCTTACCTCTGGCACAGGCTTTGCCCATGGCGGACAGAATCTCCCTGGCCTTCTGCTGATCCAGCAGCCGCTCACCGTAGGGCGGATTGGTGATCAGCACCGCCTCATTGTCGGAGGGACGAAATTCCGCCACATCCCGGACCCGGACATGCACCTGTTTGGAGACGCCGGCCTTGCGGGCGTTTTCCAGCGTTAGCTCCACGGCGGCGGGATCAATGTCGCTGGCATATCCCACAAAAGAGGCATCCCGGCGGATCAGATCCAGTCCCCTGGCCCGCTCCTCCCGCCAGACCGATGCGGGAATGCAGTCCCACTTCTGAGCGGCGAAGGTGCGCCCCATGCCGGCGGGCAGGTTCAGGGCCTTCATGGCGGCCTCGATCAGGATGGTGCCGGAGCCACAGCAGGGGTCGTAAAACTCGGTATCCCGCTTGACAAAGGCGATGTCCGCCATACCGGCGGCCAGGGTTTCCTTGATGGGCGCTTCGTTGGCGTTTTTGCGGTAGCCCCGCTTGTGCAGCCCGACACCGGAGGTATCCAGCATGATGGTCGCCCGATCCCGGAGGATGGAAAACTGAATCTGATGGACAGGCCCCGTCTCTTCAAACCAGGAAAGGCCGTATTTCTCATGCAGCCGTTCCACGGCAGCTTTTTTGATGATCTTCTGACAGTCGGGCACCGAGTGCAGCGCGGAGTGGAGGGCGTAGCCCTTGACCGGGAAGGCATCCTGCTTGCCGACAAAGGCCTCGAAAGGCAGGGCACGCACGCCGTCGAACAGCTCGGTGAAGCTGCGGGCGTCAAACTCGCCCAGCTTGATCAGCACCCGCTCAGCCGTCCGCAAACAGAGATTGGCCCGGCAGAGGATGTGGTCATCGCCGGAAAATTCCACCCGTCCGTCGGTGGTCTTCACGTCCTCGCCGCCCATGCGCTTCACTTCGCCGGCGAGGATGCCCTCCAGCCCGAACAGGCAGGGGGCGATCAGTCGGTATTGCATCTGTTCAATCCTTTCTGGCGCCGCTTCTCAGCATCCGCACCTCTTCAGCCGCCTGTCCGGCAGGATCCGCCCCCGGCAGTCCCTGCCGGATAAATTCGTCGCTGGTCAGCAGACAGGCGCCGATATTTTTCATATCCCGCAGGTTGGACTGCTGAATCTCCTCTGTGTTGGAGGAGCAGCAGTCGGTGAGAATCGCCACGTTGTAATCCAGCGAGATGGCATCGTAGCAGCTGGTACGAATACAGTTGGGGGTGGTGGTGCCGGTCAGCAGCACCGTATCAATCCGCAGCCGCCGCAGCATCAGATCCAGCTCAGTCTGGAAAAAGGCGGAGAAGCGGGGCTTGTACAGCTGATAGTCGCCGGGCTGCGGCGCCATTTCGGCGGGAATCTCAGCGGAATGGGGGCCGGTGCTGCCCGGCGTCATGGGCTTTCCGCCGGAAAGCCAGGGGGCAAGGCGGGTATTTTCCACATCGCTGCCGTCTGGCCGATAGGCGCGGCTCACATAAAAGACCGGAATGCCGGTTTTGCGGGCGTGAGCAAGAACGCGGGCGCAGGCGGGCACCGTAGCCCGGGCATCCCGGATGCAGAGGGGGGAGCTTTCATCCAGAAAGCCCTTTTGCATATCAATCACAATCAGGGCGGCTTTGGTCGCTTCCATGATCTCCTCCAAAAAATGAAATAGGGCTGCCGCCCGAAAGCGGCAACCCCATTATATCACATTTTCCGCCCCCGGTACAGGGGGAAGGTTATTTTTTCGGAACGATCAGGCCATAGCCATCCTCAGAACGGCGGTAAACCACGTTCACCTCACCGGTTTCGGCGTTTTCGTAGACGAAAAAGCTGTGTCCCAGCAGATTCATCTGCAGAATCGCCTCATCGGGAGACATGGGACGCAGAGCCACCTCCTTGGTGCGGAGCAGCTCAAAGGTCTCCTCTTCTCCATAGGTCTCGCCGGGCACTTCAAAGGCGGAAGCCTTCACCTTTTTCTGCAGCCTGGTTTTGTTCTTGCGGATCCGGCGGATCAGGGTGTCCACGGCATCATCCAGCGCGTCCATTTTGTCACGGTCCTGTTTTTCAGCGCGGTAGATCATGCCATCTGCCCACAGCGTCAGCTCAACCGTCGCGGTATCCTTCTGTGCGGAGACGACCACCTGTGCACGGGGGTCGTCAAAAAAGCGATCCAGCTTTTTCAGTCTCTGTTCTGCTTTTTCCTTGAAGGAGTCGGACAGGGTGATCTTTCTTGCGATGAATGCTGTGTTCATAGTCATGCCTCCATTCCTTATGGAAAGCGCCCGCCGCCGCATTGCCCGAAAGGCTTGTCCTCCGGACGAAGCTGCAGCAGAAGCTCTTTCCGGGAGAACCTGTCTGGTTCTCTATGAATAGAGTATACCACATCTCGCTAAAAAAATCTATAGAAAAGAGAAAATTTTATAAATCTGACACAGCTTTTTCTTCAATGGACGGAAGAAGGCCTTTTTTCCGCAGCAAATGGGCCTTTTCGAACAGCCGGCGGTACAAAGGCAGGAACTCCTTCTCCCGGCAGCAGCGCTCCAGCTCCTCCATGGAAAGCCAGCGCACGCCGCTGTTCTCGTCAGGCTTGACCCGCAGCGGAACGCTTTCGTCGGCCAGCAGCAGCCAGGTCAGATTCAGGTGCAGATGGGCACTCACCCACGCTCCCCTCTTCCAGTGGCCCGCCACCGTCAGAATCTCCGCCGAAACGGGCTGCGGAAACAGAGGGCATACCGGCGCACCGGTCTCCTCCTCCGCCTCCCGCAGGGCCACCCCCAGCAGATCCGGATCCCCGTCGGCATGGCCTCCGGTCCAGGCCCAGCTGTCGTAAAGATTGTGATACACCATCAGGCAGCGATCCAGCGTCCGATTCAGAATAAAGCCGCTGGCGGTAAAGTGGCCGACAGCATTGTCTCTTGTGAGGCAGGTCTCGGGAAACTGCCTCAGAAACGCGAGGATCCGCTCCCGGTCGCCCGCCTCCTCCGGAGAAGCCGGACAGAAACCGGTCAGCAGCCGCTCCAGTGCGGTCAGATGCTCCGGCAGCTCACCCAAGGTTCATTTCCTCCATGGCATGGATCATGTGCAGCTGCATGGCGGTGCGGGCTCCCTCAGCGTTGCGCCGCTCCAGAAACTCCATGATCTGGCGGTGATCCTCCACCGTGCGGCGCATGAGCTCGGGATACTGGCTGGACAGGGCGACGGCCTTGCCGATGGCGCCGTACAGCATGGGCATCAGCTCGTTGATGAAGGCGTTATGGCTGGCGCAGGCGATGGAATTGTGGAAGGCCTGCTCCGCTTCGGTGCGGTCCTCCCCCTTCAGCAGCTGTTCCTCATCCAGGCGACCGTAATACAGAATCCGCTCGATCTCCGCTTCGGTGGCCCGCTGGGCGGCATAATAAGCAGCCTGCGGCTCAAAGATCATCCGCACCTCAAACAGATCATGGATGTCCACCAGCGTGGAGGACAGCTGACCCAGCCCCAGCTGGTCGCCGGGGTGGAAATCCTCCCGCACATAGGTACCCCGGCCCCGCCGGATCTCCAGCACCTGATGGGCTGCCAGAATGCGGATGGCTTCCCGCAGGGTGGTGCGGCTCACCGACAGAGCGGCAGCCAGATCGTTTTCGTTGGGGATCTTGTCGCCGGGGCCGAATTTCTTATCGATGCAGAGCATGGACAGAATGCCGTCCGCTGTCCGCTCCGCAAGGCTCTGTTCCTGTTTCAAGACATCCTCCTCAGCCGCAGATGTCAGCGATAACCTGAGCAAACATCTGGGCGCAGAGCAGCAGCTCGTCCACTGCGGTGAATTCATCGTTGCCGTGCATGTGGCAGTCCTCCGACCAGGGGAAGGTGCAGCCAAAAGCCACGCCGTTCTGCAGGTGATGGGCATAGGTGCCGCCGCCGATGGCGATGGCCTCGCCCTTCTGGCCGGTGTACTCCTCATACACCTTCAGCAGGGTCTGGACAAAGGGGCTGTCAGCCGGCACATGGTGAGGAGCCTTCAGGCAGCATTTCTCATCCAGCGTGATGCCCAGATCCGCCGTCTTTTTCCGCAGCACCTCAGTCAGGTTTTCATCGGTGGCGCAGAGGCTGGCGCGACAGTCGGTGGCGGCGGAGAGCTCGGTGAGGCTGTAGTGCAGGATGTCCAGGGTGTTGGTCAGAGGGCCGGAGATCTCATCGCTCATGGCAATGCCGGCCGCTTCGCCCAGACCGTCGCCGTGGGGGAAGAGCCGCTCCATGGCCAGCAGGCTGCGGTAGCCCTCGCTGTCCGCCATGGGCATCATGGCCAGCAGGGTCAGAGAAGCTGTGATGGCGTTGCAGCCTTTTTCAGGCGTGGAAGCGTGGGCGCTGACGCCCTTGCAGAGAATCCCGGTGCGGCCGTTCTCCTCGGAAGCGGTAAAGTAAGCGCCGGTAGCGGCAGCGGCCTGCTCCAGATACGGAGTGCACTCTGCCGCGCTCAGGCCCTCCAGAACGATGGTGCAGGCATCGGGCACGACATTGATCTTGGTTCCGGCGTCCACCGAAATGACCCGGGGCAGCGCCTTGTCCTCCGGGAAGGAAGCGCTGTAGAAGCCCTGCAGGGCGCCCTTTTCGGTATTGATCACCGGGAACTCCGCATCGGGCGAGAAGGTGCAGGGAGCTTCCTTCTCATAGGCATAATAATGCTCGATGTCCGAGCTGCCGCACTCTTCGTCACATCCCATGATCAGGCGCACATTCTTCTTCAGCGGAACGCCCAGATCCTTCAGAGCCTTCATGGCATAGAGCGCCGCCATAGCAGGACCCTTGTCGTCGGCCGTTCCCCGGCCATAGAGCTTGCCGTCCTTCAGCAGCGGCTCAAAGGGAGCGGTCACGGTCCAGCCGTCTCCCACCGGCACCACATCCAGATGGGCCAGAATATCCAGCTGGGTTTCGGCCTCATTGAAGTCCACAGTGCCCACACAGTAGTCGTGGTTTCTGGTGATGAATCCCATGCCGGAGGCAATCTCCAGCGCCTTGTCCAGCGCATCGGCAGGGCCCTGTCCGTAGGGCTTGCCGGGAAGCGGATCCTGACGATCGCTCTGGATCCGAACCAGAGCGCAGATGTCGTCGATCATTTCCTGGCGATGGGCGGCAAAATATTCCGAAAGCTGTTGTTTGAGCATGATAACCGATCCTTTCTGTTTGGGAGCAACTGGCGCTCCCTTCCTATATCTGTTATTATATCCGGTTTCCTTCGCTCTGTCAAATCAAAAGCGGAGAGAGAATGATTCAAAAATGAGAATTTATAAAAATATATTTGGGTTTCCTATTGACACATCCTACTATATGTGGTATATTGATAACACAACCAATCCATGCAACACAGCAGAAAGGAAGCTTTATTATGGAAACCCGTATCACCGTCACCGGCGGAGAATTAGATCAGAAGGAAATTGACGCTTATGTGGAGCATCTGAGAGAGGGACATCCCGGCCGCTGCTTCGAATCCATTGACATTAAGCTGGACGGCGATTATGTGGATCTTTCCTACAAGCTGGCTCCCCTGCGCTTTGAGCGGATCCGGCGGATCACAGGCTATCTGGTGGGCACTGTGGATCGCTTCAACGATGCCAAGAGAGCGGAAGTGGAAGACCGTGTCAAGCACAGCGTAAGCTGCTCCTGCGAAGACTGGATCAACTGATCACTCAGACAGCACCTCGTCTCCGGAACGAGGTGCTGTTTTTGCGTGTGGTTGCCATGCTCCGAAGCCGAATCCGCCTGAACATGAAACGCCCCGACAGACACTGCCGGGGCGTTTCTGATTGAATGTCTGAATGTCAGAAGGACACATCGTCCGCGATGGTGTACAGATCCATGGGGAGCTGCTTTTTCATCTGCAGGGCTTCGTTGATGTCGAAATCCACCACTTCGCCCCGCTGCTGGCCCACAACCCGATTGCCGATGCCGGCCGTCAGCAGCTGAACCGCACGATAACCCATGGCAGTGGCCGCCACCCGGTCGGTGACAGTGGGCTGTCCGCCGCGCTGCACATGACCCAGGATCGTGGCACGGCTCTCGATGCCAGTGACCGCCTCGATCTGCTTGGCGATCCACTCGGAACCGCCTTCGATATCCATGGCAACACCTTCAGCCACCACAATGATGAAATGCTGCTTGCCCATGCTGTGAGCCGCTTTGATCTTGCCCAGCATTTCGTCCATATCAAACTTCTTCTCGGGAACGGCGATATAGGAAGCGCCCACAGCGATACCGGTGTTCAAAGCAATGTAGCCGGCGCGCCGCCCCATCACCTCAACCACGCTGCAGCGGTCATGGGACTGGGATGTATCCCGCAGCTTGTCCACCATCTCCATGGCGGTATTCATGGCGGTGTCATAGCCAATGGTGTAGTCGGTGCAGGAAATATCATTGTCGATGGTACCGGGCAGTCCCACGCAATTGATGCCGCCCAGGTTGGTCAGATCACGGGCACCCCGGAAGGAGCCGTCTCCGCCGATGACCACCAGACCTTCGATGCCTGCCTTTTTGCAGTTCTCAGCAGCCATCAGGATGCCGGCTTCTTCTTTGAACTCCTTGCAGCGGGCGGTGTACAGAATCGTACCTCCCCGCTGAATGATGTCGGAAACATCCCGCATCTCCAGATCGACGAAATCGTTATGAATCAGGCCGTTGTAGCCTCTCATAACGCCCTTGACTTTCATGCCGTTCTTAATGGCGGCTCTGACGACAGCACGGATTGCCGCGTTCATACCGGGGGCATCACCTCCGCTGGTGAGCACGCCAATGGTTCTAGCATCTGCCATTGCAAGTATCCTCCTTGTTACTCTCTCTTACTTACCTATTTTACGGGTTTTTCGGGGAATGTCAAGAGCATTCGGCAGATGTTTGGCGAAATCCACAAATGTTGTCAGATTCTTAACAATTTTGTGAAGCTGTCATTGAGAGCCTTTTCTGCCTTCCGAGCCTCTTCCTCAGTCTTTTCCACTACAAAGTAGTAGATCTTGATCTTGGGCTCGGTGCCGGAGGGACGGATGACGGCCCGATAGCCATTCTCCAGCCCGTACATCAGTACGGCGGACTTGGGCAGATCAATAGGTGTCTTCTCACCGGTGACACAGTTGGTGGAAACCTGCGCCTCATAGTCGTTGAACAGCGTCACCTTCACGCCGCCGATTTCAGCAGCGGGATGCTCGCTGAGCTCCTTCATGATGGCAGCCATGTTGGCCATGCCCTGCTCACCCTCAAAGGCGAAGGACGCCTGGGTGCAGAGGTGGTAGCCGTAGGTCTCGTACAGACTGTTGAGCACGTCCACCAGGCTCTTGCCTTCCTTGGAGTAGTAGGCAGCCATTTCGCAGATGAGCATGGAGGCCACCACAGCATCCTTGTCCCGCACATAGGTGCCGGCCAGATAGCCGTAGCTCTCTTCGTAACCGAAGATATAGCGGTCTTCCTCGCCCTTTTCCTCCAGCATGCCGATCTGCTCGCCGATGTACTTGAAGCCGGTGAGCACATTTCTCAGCTCCACGCCGTATTTCTCCGCCAGACGGGTGGTCAGCTCGTTGGTGACGATGGTCTTGACGGCGATGGGATCCTTGGGCATGGTGCCCTTGGCAATCCGCTGGGAGGCGATGTAGTTGAACAGCAGCACACCCACCTCGTTGCCGGTGAGCAGCTTGTAGTCGTCTCCATATTTGACGGCGATGCCCACCCGGTCACAGTCGGGGTCGGTAGCCAGCAGCAGGTCGGAACCGGTCTTCTCGCACAGGGCGATGCCCAGCTTCAGAGCCTCACGGATCTCGGGGTTGGGGAAGGGGCAGGTGGGGAAATTGCCATCGGGATATTCCTGCTCGGGCACCACAATGACATCCTGGATGCCAATGCGGCGGAGGATTTCCCGAACCGGCTTGTTGCCAGTGCCGTTCAGAGGCGTATAAACGATCTTGAAGCCGCTTTCAGCCGCCAGCTCGGCGTTGAGGGACTGCTGCAGTACGCAGGCGTAGTAGGCCTCGTAGACCTCCTGGCCGATATAGGTGATCATGCCGTCGGCCAGCGCTTTGTCGAAGTCGGTGACCTTCACATCATCAAACTCGTTGACGGCCTTGATGTTGGCCAGCACCTCATCGGCGGTCTCGTTGGTGATCTGGCAGCCGTCGGCGCCGTAGGCCTTGTAGCCGTTGTACTTGGAGGGGTTGTGGGAAGCGGTCACCATGGCGCCCATGCTGCAGTGGAGATACCGCACTGCGAAGGACAGGCAGGGCGTAGGCATCAGCTCGGGGTACAGGTGCACCTTGATGCCGTTGGCGGCCAGCACCCGCGCAGCCTCTCGGGCGAAGAGATCCGACTTGATGCGGCTGTCGTGGCTGATGGCCACCGAGCCGTTTTCAAAATGGGCGTTGATGTAATCGGCAATGCCCTGGGTCGCCTTGCGGACCGTATAGATGTTCATCCGGTTGGTGCCGGCGCCGATGACGCCCCGCAGGCCGCCGGTACCGAATTCCAGCTCCCGGTAAAACCGGTCGCTGATCTCCTCGGGCTGGTCGGCAACCGCTTTCAGCTCCGCGGTCAGATCGGGATCCTCCACAGCCTTTGTCAGCCATTCCTGATACTTTTCGTTTACCATCTCAGTCACAATCCTTTCCTGGGTTCGGCGGGCCTGTCCCGTCCGGAAAAGGCAGAGGAGCGCACCCCTTTGTCTTCTTATATCTATGATACTAGATTTTGCCGCATCTGTCAATTGAGAAACCGTCCAAAAACTGGCATTTGCCATACAAAACTCATAACTTGTTTCTTAAAAGTGCGGAAATAATAGGAGTTTTGACAAAAATCATCCCTGTGTCCAGGCCGTCCCCAAAGGACCGCTTTTATCCGTACAGGCGCTCTCTCAGCCCTTCAGCAGTTCCCTGGCCATTCGCCACACATTCTGTCCCAGATTGCTCACGAGGGTCAGCACCTGCCGGCTGTCCGCCTCAAAAACCGAAAGGAAGCTGACGCCCGGGTCGCAGCCCTCCAGATGCACCCTGCTGCCGCTGTCCAGCCAGAGTCCCAGCCCATAGCAGCCCTCCGGTGAGGAAGGCGCGCACATCTGCCGGAATAAATCCGGCGACAGTACCCGTCCCTCCGCCAGTCCCAGCCAGAACCGGCGGATGTCGCCCACCGTGGTAAAAGCGCCGCCGGCGCCGGTGCCCTTGGCGTCCACGCTGTAGATATTGGTGCGGTACCGCCCGCCTTCACAGGAGATATAGGCGTTGGCGCAGCGGGCCGGCAGACAGTCCAGCTCAAAATAGCCGGTATCCGCCATGCCGCAGGGGGCAAATATCTCCCGCTCCAGCACCCGGTCAAAGGGCTCGCCCGTCAGGCTCTCCAGAATCAGCCCCAGCAGAACATAGCCGCTGTTGTTGTACTGAAACCGCTCTCCTCTGGGATAAAGGGACGGCTTATGGATGAACAGCGGCAGCAGATCGGCGCTTTTCCGGATTTTATAGTTGGGAAAATCCCGCCACAGCTCATCGTACTCCTCCATGACCGATTCGTCAAAGTAATCCGGCACTCCGGCCGTATGGCTCAGCAGCTGCCGGACGGTCACATCGGGATCCATCTCCCCGATCGGAAAATCCGCCAGCTGTCCCAGCGTATCTTCAAACCGCAGTCTCCCCTGCTCAATGAACCGCAGCACAGCAGCCGCCACGAATCCCTTTCCGGCCGAAGCCGTGGGAAACCGGGTATCCGCTGTCAGGGGGATCCGGTTGGGCAGGTCAGTAAAGCCCTGACAGCGCTCCAGCAAAACCTGTTCCCCGTCAGACAGGGACAAAACGCCGTTAAAATCGGGCGGAAGAGCGAAGTGAAGGGACGCAGCGTCAAACATACCAATCTCTCCTTTTTAAGTAAAAAAGGCCCGGAGCATTCCGAGCCTTCTTTTATCAGATTATTTCACCAGTTCCCAGACGGTACCCTCGCGAGTGTCCTTGATGGCGACGCCCTTTTCCAGCAGCTCAGCGCGGATGCTGTCCGCCAGGGCGAAATTCTTTTCCTTCTTGGCGGCCTTGCGGGCGGCAATGCGCTCCTCCACCCAGGCAGCCAGCTCCGCGTCCACCGGGGCAGCTTCATCCTCCGCCAGCAGATCCAGAGACAGCACCCGGTCAAAGTCCAGAGCCAGATACCGCTTGGTGGCGCCGTTCAGGTCGGACTTCAGCACATCGTACAGCACGGTCAGGGCGGAAGAGGTGTTCAGGTCATTGCCCATGGCCTCGATAAAGGCCTCCTGGAAGGGGGCGGCAGCGGCCTTGTCCACCTCACCCTCCTCGGGCAGGGCGCGGAACCGGCCGGTCAGCTTGGCATAGGCCTGTGCCACATTGTCCAGCACGGGATAGCTGAACTCCAGCGGCTTGCGGTAATGGGACTGCAGGCAGAACATCCGGTAGGCCAGCGGATCATAGCCCTTCTGCTCCAGCAGGGAAACGGTGAGAAAATCCCCCTTGGATTTGCTCATCTTGCCGGTGCTGTCGTTGAGGTGCAGCACATGGAACCAGTGGCTGCACCAGGAATGGCCCAGATAGGCCTCAGACTGGGCGATCTCATTGGTGTGATGGGGGAAGATGTTGTCCACGCCGCCGCAGTGCAGATCCAGATACTCACCCAGATGCTTCATGCTGATGCAGGAGCACTCAATGTGCCAGCCGGGATAGCCTACGCCCCAGGGGCTGTCCCATTTCAGCTCCTGATCGTCAAACTTGGACTTGGTGAACCAGAGGACAAAGTCGGTCTTGCTGCGCTTGTTGGGATCCTCTTCCACGCTGTCCCGAACGCCGACCGCCAGCTCCTCCTCCTTCTGATTGCTGAGCACATAGTACTCCTTCAGCCTGGAGGTGTCAAAGTAAACGTTGCCGCCGGCTTCATAGGCGTAGCCCTTTTCCAGCAGAGAGGAAATCACCTTGATAAACTCGTCAATGCAGTGGGTGGCGGGCTCCACCACATCGGGCCGCTTGATGTCCAGCTTTTCGCAGTCGGAGAAAAAGGCCTTGGTATAAAAGTCGGCGATCTCCAGCACGGTTTTCTTTTCCCGCTTGGCGCCCTTGAGCATCTTGTCCTCGCCGGTGTCGGCGTCGCTGGACAGATGACCCACGTCGGTGATATTCATGACCCGCGTCACGTCATAGCCCAGATAGCGCAG
>JAQXNQ010000341.1 GCA_029098085.1 Oscillospiraceae bacterium | reverse complement strand
TGAACAATAGGGAAGAAAGTGAGGCGGGAGCGTAATGAAGCAAGACAAGATCGAGATCCGGGGGCTTCGGCAGAATAATCTGAAAAATGTCTCTTTGGATATTCCCAAGGAAAAAATTGTGGTGTTTACCGGGGTCTCCGGTTCCGGGAAATCCAGCATTGTGTTTGATACCATCGCCGCCGAGAGCCAGCGGCAGATGAACGAGACCTACACCGCCTTCATGCGGGGACGGCTTCCCAAATACGAAAAGCCAAAGGTGGAGCGCATCGACAATCTCTCCGCCTCGGTCATCGTGGATCAGTCCCGGCTGGGCGGCAATGCCCGCTCCACTGTGGGCACCATCAGCGATATGTACGCCGCCCTGCGGCTGCTCTACGCCCGCATCGGTCAGCCCTACGCGGGAACGGCTTCCTATTTTTCCTTCAACGATCCCAACGGTATGTGCAAGACCTGCTCCGGTATCGGAAAAATTCTGGATCTGGACATTGAGCGGGCCATTGACCCGGATAAATCCTGGAACGAAAGCATGCTGAATCTCCCGGCCTTCAACGTGGGAAACTACTACTGGAAGCAGTACACCGGCTCGGGGCTGTTCGATCTGGACAAAAAGTACCGGGATTATACGCCACAGGAGCGGAATCTCCTGCTGTTCGGCAGCAGGGAGCCGGGCGGGCCGAGAGAACACAAAAAGGTGGAGGGCATCAAGGCCCAGTTCCAGCGGCTCTGCCTGATGAAGGGCCCGGAGGAGCAGAATGACTACACCCTGCGCAGGCTCAATCAGTTCATGGAGGAGCGCACCTGTCCGGCCTGCCGGGGGCGACGGCTGAACGAAAAGAGCCTTTCCTGCAAGGTGGCGGGCTACAGCATCGACGAGCTGTGCGCCATGGAGTTCACCGGGCTGGTGCAGGTGCTGAATACCATCACCGACCCCAGAGCGGCCACCATCGTGGAAGCCCTGACCGCCTCCCTGACCCGGATGATCGACATCGGCCTGCCCTATCTGTCCATGGACCGGGAGTCCTCCACCCTTTCCGGCGGCGAGGCCCAGCGGCTGAAGCTGGTGCGGTACATGGGAAGCTCCCTCACCGGCATGACCTACATTTTCGACGAGCCCAGCACCGGCATGCACCCCCGGGATGTGCACCGAATGACAGAGCTGCTGCAATCCCTCCGGGACAAGGGCAACACGGTGCTGGTGGTGGAGCACGACCGGGACGTGATCGCCATCGCCGATGAGGTCATCGACGTCGGCCCGCTGGCAGGAAAAAACGGCGGCGAGATTCTCTTTCAAGGGAGCTTTGAGGACCTGCTGCGCTCCGGCACCCGCACCGGAGACGCCCTCCGGCAGGTGACGCCCCTGAAAGCTGCGCCCCGGACGCCGAAGGCCTTTCTTCCGGTGCGGAACGCCTGCGTTCACAACCTGAAAAACGTATCGGTGGACATTCCGCTGGATGTGCTGACCGTGGTCACCGGCGTGGCGGGCTCCGGCAAAAGCTCTCTGATCCGGAATGTGTTCGCGAAGCAGTACGCTGACCGGGTGGTTCTGGTGGATCAGTCCCCGGTGACGGCCACCGGCCGCTCCACACCGGCTACCTTCCTCGGTTTCTTTGACGAGATCCGGAGGGTCATGGCGGCGGAAACCGGCACGGACGCTTCTCTGTTCTCCTTCAACAGCAAGGGCGGCTGCCCGGCCTGCGGCGGACGGGGCCAAATCGTCACCGAGCTGGTGTTCATGGATCCGGTCACCACCGTCTGCGAAGCCTGCGAGGGCAGGCGGTACAGCAAAAAAGCCCTGTCCTACCGGTATCAGGGCAAAAACATCGTGGAGATTCTGGACATGCCCGCCGGGGAGGCCTACGAGTTTTTCAAAGAAAACAGAAAGCTTCGCAAGGCCCTGGGCGCCATGCTGGAGGTGGGCCTCCCCTACCTCAGCCTGGGGCAGCTTCTGTCCACCCTGTCCGGCGGCGAACGCCAGCGGGTAAAGCTGGCAAAGTATCTGGACAAAAAGGGCAACATCTATGTGCTGGATGAGCCCACCACCGGTCTGCACGCCTCCGATGTGCAGAAGGTCATGGAGCTGCTGGACAGTCTGGTGAAGCGGGGCAACACCGTCATCGTCATCGAGCACAACCTGGATGTGATGAAGCAGGCGGACTGGCTCATTGATGTGGGGCCGGATGGCGGCACCGCCGGCGGAGAGATCGTCTTTACCGGTACGCCAAAGGAAATGGCGGAGCACAGCCACACCATCACGGCAGAATACCTGAGAAAATCGCTGTAAAAAGCAGCACACAGCCTCCGCGCGCATACATCTCCACGGCAGAGTCCCGGTCTCAGGGCTCTGCCGTTTCTAAGGAACAGGAGGCTGCCGTCACCGCGATCACCTGATCTCTCAGCACATCATGAGCGGCCCGCAGCAGAAAGGTCGAATCCACACCGCCGGAAAAGGCCACCGCCACGCTGCCGAGAGAGCGGAGATACTCCCGCAGCCTGAGATATTTTTCATCTGTACGATCCATGCTGAATTCCTCACATTTAACACGATTCCATTAACATAGTATTGAAATGGGTAATAATATCATAGCATGCAGGAGCGCTTTTGTCAACCGGAAACTGAGTCCCGCCTGATCTTTCTGAAAAACAGTTCCGTTCTGCTTTGAAAGCCAAAACAGCCGGGCAATAAGCGCGAAACAATCAATAAGGCAGAACAAAATATCCCGGAATCAGAACGATCCCGGGATATTCCTATGGTCGGGGAAAGCCTCGCATCAGAGCGCTTGAGCCTTCCGCTTGATTCATGATCAGGCAGCTGCAGGGCAGCCGCAGAACCTTTTACTTCACCCAGACGCCGCTTGCATCGACCTTATAGCCGTCAGGGGTGACAGCGTTGGTCAGCATGACGCCATCGGTACCGAGATAATACCATGCGCCGTTCCACTGGAGCCAGCGGTTCGCCAGCATGATGCCGTCAGTGCCGAGATAATACCACGCGCCGTTCCACTGCAGCCAGCGGCTCTGCAGCATGGTGCCGTCCGTGCCGAGGTAATACCACGCATCGTTCCACAGCAGCCAGCGGCTCTGCAGCATGGCGCCGCCTTCACCGAGGTAGTACCACACGCCCTTGCTGAGAACCCAGCTGTTTTCGGCCATGACGCCGGTGTCCGGATCAAAGAAGTACCAGCAGCCGTCCACTTTGACCCAGCCGGTCTGCAGGTCGCTGTCGAAGTAGTACCAGCCGCCGTCCAGCTCGACCCAGCCGGCCTGCAGATATCCCTTTTCATCGAAGTAGTAGGTCTTGCCGTCGATTTCCTGCAGGCCCTTGACCTTCAGGCCGTTTTGGTAGTAGCTGCTGCCGGGTTCAAGCTCCTTCCAGCCGCTCTGGGAAGGAACATAGATCCATCTGGCCCAGTATTCCCTTTCGCCCGTTTCATCCGTGCCGATCGCCGTGACAGGATCACCCGTCAGGGCTTCGTTGTCGTACCAGCCCATGAAGAAATAATTGATTCTCGTGACCTGGGTGGGCAGCACCGCGCCGACGCCGTAGGTGTACTCAGCGACATTGCCGCTGTTAACAGTGCCGCCATTGAGATTAAGGGTGACGGTGTAGGTGTCGACCGTCCAGACCGCTGTCAGGGTGATGTTATCCGTGTAGCCCTTGCCGTCCAGCGTCAGGTCTTTCACGGGTGTTTCACCGCCGTTTACCATCCAGCCCTGGAAGGTATGGCCGATCCTGGCGGGGTCGGAGATGGTCGTGGCCGTGTCATAGGTGTGGATGGCGGGATGATACTCTCCGTATTCAGCGCCCTCCATGCCTTCATAGGCAATATTGTACTGGTTGACCGTCCAGACCGCTGTCAGGGAGATGCCCTCCGTGTAGTCCGTGGCGCCCAGCGTCAGGTCTTTCACGGGTGTTTCACCGTCGTTTACTTTCCAGCCCTGGAAGCTATAGCCGGTTCTGGTGGGGTTGGAGATTGTCGTGGCCGTGTCGTAGGTGTGGATGGCAGGATGATACTCTCCGTATTCAGCGCCCTCCATGCCTCCATAGGAAATGGTGTACTGGTTGACCGTCCAGACAGGTGTCAGGGTGATCATAGCCGTGTAGTCCGTGGCGCCCAGCGTCAGGTTTTTCACGGGTGTTTCACCGTTGTTTACTTTCCAGCCCTGGAAGCTATAGCCGGTTCTGGTGAGATTGGGGATTGCTGTGGCCGTGCCGTAGGTATGGGTTTGGGGGAGGGCTCCTGCGTTTTCAATGGTGTTCTTGCCTTCATAAATAATGCGGTAGGTTGCCGGGCCAAACTGCGCGGAAACGGTGATCGCCGCAGACGGCATGGTGAATTTGTTGTTTTCGTCTACCGTAACATCTACGCCGGAAACGACCCATTGCTTAAACTCTTGGCCTGTCGAAGGAGTATCGGGCGTTAAGGCAATATCACTTCCTGTCTTGCCGTAGGTTTTATCGTTATGCTCAGAGATGTCTCCGGCTGCGGCCGCTTTTACAAGGGTCAGAGGATAGTAGGTGTTATCCGCTGTGCCCGTGAAGGTACCGTCAACGTAGATTTTTCCGCTGTTGGTCAGGGTGCCGCCGCTGTTGGTCAGGGCAGCGTTTTTCGGAATGGTCAGAGTCCTCTCCTCAGGAATGGTCAGACTGGTGTCCGAGGGAATGGTCAGGGTTTTGCCCGCCGGAAT